>USKS01000033.1 GCA_900555345.1 uncultured Eubacteriales bacterium | reverse complement strand
GCCGTTGACGCCGAGCAGGGAAAAACACTCGCCCTGCTGAACGTTCAGTGAAAGGTGATCGACGGCGGTCAAATCGCCGTAACGTTTGGTCAGCCCTGTGATGGTGATGGCCGGTTGTGCGGTATTCATATCGTTTCCTCCGTTTCCAAATGCGTCAAGCGGCTTTTCAGCCCTTCAAAAATATCAGTGAGCGATTGGCTGATAAAATTGTCATCCCAGTTGAGATAAGCGCTTGCCAGCATCGTCGCAATCCCGTGCACATAGATCCATGTTTCCAGATGAAGGCGAAATGCCATCTGAAAGGAAAGCCCGGTCGATGCCTGAATGATCTGAATGAGCGGACGGATTTCGTCCGTCGGCCCATCCGGAATGGTCTCATCGGTGCGATCCCGCATAAAAAGCATCTTGAAAAGCGCCGGTTCCTCCCGGGCAAACAAGATATATGCCATCCCGGTGGCTTTATACGGCAGATATTTTCCGCTGGCGACGACTTCGGCGGTCCTTTTCTGATACAGTTCGTCGGCACGAACCAAAATGGCCTGATGCACCTCTTCCATACCGGCAAACAGGCCGAAAATCGGCTTTGCAGACGTGCCCAATGCGGCGCCCAATGCCCGTGCGGTGACAGCCTGCATACCGCCTGCACGCGCCAAGGCCAGCGCGGCTTGGATCACTTCGTCCTTCGTAAACTTATTCTTCGGCGGCAATACGCGTTCCCCCTTTCAACAATGTATCAAAAACACACGTTGCGCAACTTATGTTTCTTATTATACTCCGTTTTCACCGTCTGTCAAGACAAAATATAAAAATTCATATTTTCCCCTTGACTTAGCGCCCGCGATATGGTATACTACATACGATCTTTAAGCAAGGTGCTGTGACGCCGGCAAGATTATAAACGACACTGTGTCTATAGTATTGTTTTGCCTGTGCGCCTGCTTTGCTTATAGCAGGCGTTTATTTTTTTCGGAGATTATGTATTATGAAATTTGATTTTCTGCAAGATACCGTTTCAAGATACAAGGGCGGAGTGTTCGTAAGAGAAAAACTTACATCTTTCGACATTCCCGCAGATACTTCTCCCGTTTGTGTTTCGGATATAAAAAATACAGTTATCCTCCCGGCTTTCTGTGATGTACACGTACATTTCAGAGAACCGGGATTTTCTTATAAAGAAAGCATTAAAACAGGCTCCCTTGCGGCGGCGCACGGCGGATATACCGACGTTTGCACCATGCCGAACCTTGATCCCGTACCCGACTGCAGAGCGGCGCTTGAAAAGCAGCTTGAAATTATAGAGCGGGACGCCGCGGTGCGAGTGCACCCGTACGGAGCGCTCACCGTGGGCGAAAAAGGCGAGGCACTTGCCGATCTTTCGGCAATGGCGGCGGACTGCTGCGCCTTTTCCGACGATGGGCGCGGCGTGCAGTCGGAAGAGCTTATGAGAGAGGCAATGCTCAAGGCAAAAGCCCTCGGCAAGATCGTCGCGGCGCACTGCGAGGACACTTCCCTGATACGCGGCGGATACATAAATGACGGCGAATATGCCCGCCGGCACGGTCACGCGGGAATATGCCGCGAGAGCGAATGGCGCCCCATTGAAAGAGATCTCAGACTTTGCGAGGAGACAGGCTGCGCCTATCACGTCTGCCACGTTTCGTGCGCCGAGAGCGTTGAGCTTATACGGCGCGCAAAGCGGCGCGGCGTAAACGTCACCTGCGAGACGGCGCCGCACTACCTTGTACTTGACGATGACTGCCTCAGGGAGGACGGACGTTTCAAAATGAATCCGCCTCTGAGAAGAAAAGAAGACCGCGCAGCCCTTATTGAGGGCATACGGGACGGAACGATAGACATGATAGCCACCGACCACGCGCCCCACTCCGCCGAAGAGAAATCGAGGGGGCTGCGGGACAGCCTCATGGGAGTTTCGGGGCTTGAGGCTGCGTTTCCCGTGCTTTACACAAATCTTGTTCTCTGCGGCTCAATAAGCCTTGAAAAGCTCACCGAGCTTATGTCGGTAAACCCGCGCAGACGCTTCGGCATAAAGGAATGCGGCGACATATGCGTCTGGGACCTTGGAGCGCAGGGCACGATCTCCGGCGAAAGCTTTCTGTCCATGGGAAAAAGCACGCCTTTTGAAGGCGAAACGGTATACGGAAAAAATCTATTAACGGTCTGCGGAGGTAAGGCAGTATGGAAAATATAAAAAAACGAAAGATTGTTTTCGAGGACGGCAGCGAATACTGCGGATACGGCTTCGGCTACGACGGTGACCGCGTGTGCGAGGTCGTTTTCAACACCTCCATGGTGGGATACCAGGAGATAATCTCCGACCCGTCATACACCGACCAAGCGGTCGTTATGACATACCCGCTCATCGGCAACTACGGCACTGCGGACGAGGACTACGAAACAAAAACTCCCACCATAAGCGGGCTTATCGTCAGGGAGTATAACGACCTGCCCTCGAATTTCAGATACACAAAGACCCTTGCCGAGGTCATGGAGGAATACCGTATCGCGGGCATATGCGGCATTGACACCAGAAAGCTTGCCCGCAGCATACGGGACTTCGGCAGCCGCCGCGCGCTGATAACCGACGCTGATACGCCCACAAACAAAGCGCTGGCAATGCTTTGCCTCGCGCCGATCCCCCACGACGCGGTCACGCGGGTGAGCTGCAAAAAGCGCTGGTACTCGCGCACGGCAAACGCGCGCCTCAACGTTGTCGCTATCGACTGCGGCATAAAGCTCAACATAATCCGCTCGCTCAACGCCCGCGGCTGCAATGTGACGGTAATGCCGTACAACACAACGGCAGAGGAAGTTATAAAAATGAAGCCGGACGGCATATTTCTTTCAAACGGCCCCGGCGACCCGCAGGACGTTTCTCCGGTCATTGAGCTTGTCCGAGAGCTGCGCGGAAAATATCCCATATTCGGTATATGTCTGGGGCACCAGATAATATCCCTTGCCTGCGGCGCCGAGACCTATAAGCTGAAGTTCGGTCATCGCGGTGGAAATCACCCCGTAAAGGAGCTTTCAAGCGGCAGAGTGGAGATAACCTCGCAGAACCACAGCTACGCCGTTCGCGAAGAAAGCCTCGTCGGAACGGGACTTGAGGTGACGCATGTCAATCTGCTTGACGGAACGGTAGAGGGCGTGCATGATACGCAAAGCAGAATGTTCAGCGTGCAGTACCACCCCGAAAGCGCGCCCGGCCCGCAGGACAGCGCATATCTTTTTGACAGATTTATCGCCCTTATGGAGGAATAATAATGCCTAAGAGAACTGATATTTCAAAAATACTCGTTATAGGTTCCGGTCCTATCGTTATCGGACAGGCGGCGGAATTCGACTATGCAGGAACGCAGGCGTGTCTTGCCCTGCGCGAGGAGGGCTACGAAGTCGTTCTCTGCAACTCGAACCCCGCCACAATTATGACGGATACCTCCGTTGCCGACAAGGTGTATATGGAGCCTCTCAATCTTGAATATCTTGCGAAGATCATAAGATATGAGCGTCCGGACGCCATTGTGCCGGGCATCGGCGGACAGACGGGACTAAACCTTGCGATGCAGCTTGAATCCAAAGGGATACTCCGTGAATGCGGCGCAGAGCTTCTCGGCACGAGCAGCAGAAGCATTGAGCGCGCCGAGGACAGAGAGCTTTTCAAAGAGCTTTGTCAGGAGCTCGGCGAGCCCGTGCTGCCATCCGTCATTGCCGAAAGCATGGAAGAAGGACTTGCAGCCGCAGAAAAAATAGGCTATCCCGTTGTGCTGCGCCCCGCCTTTACCCTTGGCGGCACAGGCGGCGGCTTTGCCGACAACGAGGAGGAATGCGCCGAGCTTCTGCGCGGTGCGCTTGAGCTCTCCCCCGTGCATCAGGTCCTGGTGGAAAAAAGCATAAAAGGCTACAAGGAGATCGAATACGAGGTCATCCGCGACGCAAACGACACCGCCATAACTGTCTGCAACATGGAAAATATCGACCCCGTAGGCATACACACAGGCGACTCCATCGTGGTCTGCCCCTCTCAGACACTGACAAACAAAGAATATCATATGCTGCGCGACAGCGCGCTGAAGATAATACGCGCGCTGAAAATTGAAGGCGGCTGCAACGTTCAGTTTGCGCTCGACCCCCATTCGTTCCGCTACTATGTTATTGAGGTCAACCCCAGAGTTTCGCGCTCGTCCGCCCTCGCCTCAAAGGCGAGCGGATATCCGATAGCGCGCGTCTCGGCGAAGATAGCGGTCGGCATGGATCTGCATGAAATACAGCTTGCAAACACCCCCGCCTGCTTCGAGCCGACCCTCGACTATGTGGTGACAAAGATGCCGCGCTTCCCCTTTGACAAATTCTCCAGCGCAAACAACAAGCTGTCAACTCAGATGAAAGCCACGGGAGAGGTCATGAGCATAGGCAGGACTATAGAAGAAAGCCTTCTCAAAGCCGTGCGCTCCCTTGAGATCGGCGCGGATCACATATACATGAGGAAATTCGACTCATTCTCGGAGGACGAGTTGCTTTCCTACATCGCCGACGGTACAGATGACCGTATTTACGCCATTGCCGAACTTATGCGGCGCGGCACCGATCTCGGCATGATATGCGATGCGACAAAGATAGATATGCTGTTCCTTGAAAAGATACACAATATCGTAAACGAAGAGTTCCGTCTCCGGGACAGGGCATTCAGTGCGGATGAGCTGAAGACCGCAAAGAAAATGGGCTTTTCGGACGAATATATCGGAAAGCTGTGGGGCACAACGGGCGAGGAAATATTCGCGCTCCGCGAAGAGCACGATATCTTCCCCGTTTACAAAATGATAGACACCTGCGCCTCTGAATTTGAAAGCTATATCCCCTACTTCTACTCCACATACGAGGAAGAGAACGAATCCGCAGTATCCGACAGAGAAAAAAATATCGTGCTGGGTTCCGGTCCCATACGCATCGGGCAGGGCGTTGAGTTCGACTACTCCACGGTGCACGCGGTCAAGACCATAAAGGCTTCGGGCAGAGAGGCGATAATCATCAACAATAATCCCGAGACAGTATCAACGGACTACACCTGCTCCGACAAGCTGTACTTTGAGCCGCTGTGCGAGGAGGATGTCATGAACATCATCCACCTTGAAAAGCCCATGGGCGTTATAGCCTCTCTCGGCGGTCAGACAGCCATAAATCTCTCCGGCGGGCTGCACCGCCGCGGGGTGAACATCATCGGCACGGACTGCGACGCAATAGACCGCGCGGAAAACCGCGATCTGTTTGAAAAGGTGCTGCACGGGCTCGCGATCCCGCAGCCCCGCGGACGCGCCGTGACCGACATTGAAGAAGGAATACGCGCCGCCGCCGAGATCGGCTACCCGGTGCTTGTCCGCCCGTCATTCGTGCTCGGCGGACGCGCCATGCAGATAGTCGCAGACGAGACGCAGCTGCGCAAATATCTCAGAAGCGCTGTCGAGATCGACAAGGACAAACCGGTGCTCGTTGACAAGTATATTGCGGGAAAAGAGCTTGAGGTGGACGCCATCTGCGACGGCAAAGACGTTTTCGTGCCCGGCATTATGGAGCTTGTGGAGCGTACGGGCATACACAGCGGCGACTCCATAAGCGTTTATCCCACATTCAGCATAAGCCAAAAAACAAAGGATACGATCCTCGACTATACAAAACGCCTCGGACTTGGTATCGGCATCGTTGGGCTGTACAACATCCAGTTTATAGTCGACAAAAGCGAAAACGTGTACATCATCGAAGTGAACCCCCGCTCGTCGCGCACGGTTCCCTTTCTCTCAAAGGCGACTGGCTACAGTCTTGCGGATATAGCAACACTTGTGATACTCGGTCACTCCCTGAAAGAACAGGGCTTTGACAAAATCTATCCCGAGGAGAAAAAGCGCTGGTACGTAAAAGCGCCCGCTTTCTCATTCTCAAAGCTGCGCGGACTTGACGCATATCTCTCCCCCGAGATGAAATCCACCGGCGAGGCGATAGGATACGACGCAAAGCTTACAAGAGCGCTTTATAAAGCGCTGAAAGCAAGCGGTATGAGCGTTATGAACTACGGAACGGTGCTGGTGACCGTCACCGACAGCGACAAAGAGGAAGCGCTGCCTATGGTTCGCCGCTTTTATAATATGGGCTTTAATATTCAGGCAACCGAGGGAACCGCAAGATTTCTTAAAGCCAACGGAATACGCACCCATGCGCTGAAAAAAATCAGCGAGGGCAGCACAGAGATACCCGACGCCATACGCCAGGGATACGTGACATATGTTATAAACACGCGCGACATGAACTCCTCCGACGTTCTCTCCGACGGACATGAGATCCGCCGCTGCGCTGTCGAAAACAATGTTACCATGTTCACCTCCCTCGACACGGTAGCAGTGCTTCTGGATGTGCTCGAAGAAACGACCCTCGGCATATCTACAATTGATGCCTGACTTCTCTTGCGAAAGGAATACTTTATATGAAACAGGGGATCTTTGAGATCACATTGAACCGAATGATCGCGCCGTCGGTACTGAAAATGACCCTCGCGGGCGACACGTCGGAGATTCGCGCCCCGGGACAGTTTGTCAACATAAAGATCGACGGACTGTTTCTGCGCCGTCCCATATCCGTATATGATTGGGATAAAAACACACTTACGATGATCTACAAAGTCGTAGGGCGCGGAACGGCAGATATGCAAAAAATGCAGTCCGGCAAAAAGCTTGACGTGCTGACGGGGCTCGGCAACGGCTACGACACCGCCCCTGCGGGAGACACTCCCCTGCTTGTCGGCGGCGGAGTGGGCGTGCCTCCGCTGTACGCCCTCTGCAAAAAGCTTATAAGTGAGGGACGTCACCCCACGGTGGTACTGGGATTCAACACGGCAGGCGAGGTCTTTTGCGAAAAAGAGTTCCGCGACCTCGGCGCCAACGTTATACTCACCACCGCGGACGGCTCGTACGGACTGCGCGGCTTTGCAAGCGCCGCAATGGACAAAGTAAATTACAGCTATATATACACCTGCGGACCCGAGCCCATGCTTCGCGCCGTATACGACGCAGCGCGAGACGGCGTCGGCGGGCAGTTCAGCTTTGAAGAGCGCATGGGCTGCGGCTTCGGCGCTTGTATGGGCTGCACCTGCAAAACAAAATACGGCGCAAAGCGCATATGCAAGGACGGCCCCGTACTTACAAAGGAGGAGATCGTATGGTAGACACAAAAGTTCGTCTGTGCGGCACAGAGCTTGACAACCCAGTTATCCCCGCAAGCGGCACGTTCGGCTACGGGTGGGAGTTTGCAGAGCTGTATGACATAAACTGCCTCGGCTCCATATCTTTCAAGGGTACCACCGCAGAGGCGCGCTTCGGCAATCCAACGCCGAGGATCGCGGAATGCGACGGCGGTATGCTGAACTCCGTAGGGCTTCAGAATCCCGGGGTCGAGGCGGTGCGTACCGTTGAACTGCCGAAGCTCAGAAAGTGCTTTGCAAAGCCTGTGATGGCGAATATCGGCGGCTTTTCTCCCGAGGAATACGTCAATAATATAAAAGCCCTTGACGGTGAGGACTGCATCGGCTGGTTTGAGGTCAACATATCGTGTCCCAACGTTCACGGCGGCGGACTTGCCTTCGGCACAAGCGCCGAAGGTGCCGCAAAAATCACAAAAGCGGTGCGCTCCGCTACGAAAAAGCCCGTAATAATAAAGCTTTCTCCCAATGTCACCGACATTGCGGAAATCGCAAAAGCCTGCGAAGCGGAGGGTGCAGACGGACTGTCGCTTATAAACACGCTGCTCGGCATGAGAATAGACCTTCGGAGCCGCCGCCCCGTGCTTGCGAACAAAGCCGGCGGCTACTCGGGCCCGGCAGTAAAGCCCGTCGCACTTCGCATGGTCTATCAGGTGTACGAGGCGGTTGCAATACCCATCGTCGGCATGGGCGGCATTTGCTGCGCCGAGGACGTTATAGAATTTATGCTTGCGGGTGCCTGCGCCGTCGAAGTGGGTGCGGCGAACCTTACAGAGCCCTTTGCCTGCAAAAACATTATCGACGCACTGCCCGCGGCAATGGAAAAATACGGTATAAAAAATCTCAGAGATATAACAGGAGGAGCACACTGATGGCAAAAGACGTTATTATCGCCTGCGACTTTGCGGGGGAGGCGCAGACCCTTGAATTTCTTGACAGGTTCAAGTCAAGAAAGCCCTTTGTAAAGATAGGCATGGAGCTGTTCTATGCGGCGGGTCCGCACATTGTCAGAAGCATAAAGGAGCGGGGACATAAAATTTTTCTCGATCTTAAGCTGCACGACATTCCCAACACCGTAAAGAAAACAATGGCGGTGCTCTCAAAAATGGATGTGGATATGTGCAATCTGCACGCCGCAGGCACCTCCGCCATGATGGAGGCAGCCCTTGAAGGGCTGACCCGACCGGACGGCACACGTCCCCTGCTTATTGCCGTGACCCAGCTTACCTCCACCAGCGAAGAGCGCATGAGAAACGAGCTCCTCATAGACAGACCCATAGAATATGTTGTTGAAAGCTATGCCGAAAACGCAAAGCGCGCGGGGCTTGACGGCGTTGTGTGCTCTCCGCTGGAGGCTTCCCTTGTGCATGAAAAGTGCGGCGCCGACTTTCTGTGCGTGACCCCGGGAATACGCTTTGCGGGCGGCGACATTGGAGATCAGTCCCGCGTGACAACCCCCGCAAAGGCAAGGGAGATCGGCAGCGACTATATCGTTGTAGGCAGACCCATTACCGCAGCGGACGATCCCGTGGCGGCATATGAGCGCTGTGTGCGCGACTTTACGGGCGTAAACTGAGCCGTATCAAATATCCGCAAAAAAGAGAAAGGAACTAACATTATGGAAACAAGAAAGCTTATCGCCGCAGACCTTCTGAAGATAAAAGCGGTATTTCTGAGCCCCGAGGAGCCGTTTACATGGGCGAGCGGCATAAAGAGCCCCGTGTACTGCGACAACCGCCTCACCCTTACGGCGCCCGAAGTGCGCGACGATGTTGAGAACGCCATTGCGGAGACCGTGAAAAAGCACTACCCCGATGCAGAAGTGCTTATGGGCACATCCACCGCGGGCATTGCCCACGCAGCGATCGCGGCGCACATACTGCATATGCCCATGGGATATGTACGCTCAGGCAGCAAGGATCACGGCAGGCGCAACCGCATTGAGGGCAGGCTAGAAAAGGGGCAGAAGGTCGTTATCATCGAGGACCTTATATCCACGCTGTCTCTTATACACATCTCCGAGCCCACGAGACTAAGG
>USKS01000032.1 GCA_900555345.1 uncultured Eubacteriales bacterium | reverse complement strand
CCTAAGTCAGGGTGCGGGGTGAAACCCCGCATATATACCTTCCCTCATGTCGGGGCATGGGGCGGAGCCCCAAATATACCACCGTTCACAGCTCGACTACGCTGTGATTCTTTGCCGACTCAAACGCCGCTTCGATAACGCGCATAACGGTGCGCATCTGCTCATGCGTTACAAGCTGCTGCTCTTTGCCGTCTATCGCCGCGCAGAAATTTCGGTAGTAATCGTGGGGATCCGTATGGGGGCACTTGAACTCATCCTTCTCGATAGCTCTGCCGCCGCGGGGCGCAAGCGTTTTTGTAAGTCCTGCCGCGACCTTTACGGGCAGAATGTCGTCGTGATCGCCCCAGTCGGTGCAGCGCACAACATGAACATCATCGCCCCAGTCGTTATATATTGCGGTACCCGTGCGGCCTCTCATATACATGAGCGGCATGTGGATAAAGTTATATGTGCATATTTCAACATGCAGAAATTTTCCGCTTTTCAGGAAAATATCGATAAAACAGCCGTCGTCAACGGGGACGCCGGTGAGATAGTCAAAATGAGCGTATACTCTTTCAACGTCGTAGCCCAGCATATAAAGCTGCTGGTCTATCATGTGAACGCCCCAGTCATAAAGCATTCCGCCGCCGTGCTCAACGGTCTTTCTCCAGTCGCCCGGAATTCCGTGGTCGCCGTGTATGCGGGACTCAAGGCTGATTATATCTCCGATGGTGCCTTCATCGGCAATTTTCTTCATTTCGACAAAATAGTCATCCAGTCTGCGGTTCTGATGGACGGAAAACAGCTTGTGATTTTTCTCGGATGCCGCGATCATTCTGTCAAGGGACGCAAGCGACATTGTAACGGGCTTTTCGCTGATAACGTTTTTGCCCGCGTCAAGCGCCTTTATCGCAATAGGCTCGTGAAAATCGTTGGGGGTGGCGATGGTTACGATATCCACCGTCGGATCCGCAAGCAGCTCCTCAAGGGTCTCGTACACGTGCAGGCCGTCCGCGCGCGCCTTGTCGCGCTTTGCGGGATCGATATCGTATATGCCCGCCATTTCGCAGACATCGCTCTCATTGAATGGGATAGAATTCATATATGTTCTTCCCATGATGCTGCAAACATGCCACTGACCCATGCCGCCGTAGCCGACGACCGCTACTCTTTTCTTCATAAAAAGATCATTCCTTCCGCGCTCCGAGCGGAGCGGTATGCGCGCGGCGCATACATTGTTTTTTGGCTGAATACATTATACTCAGCATATTGCCGATGTCAAGGAAAAATACATTTTTTCCGAAAAAAATAAAAAAAGCGCCGCCCGCGGCGCAGGGCGGCACAAATGTGCGCCCATTGCAGAAGCGGACGGCATGTACGGGACAACTGATTTGGTTTTTCAGACGTCTGCGCGGCGGACAGCCGGTATGCGGGAAACGGGAATTGCGATAATCGCTGTTATTATGATCTCGGGGATCATAAACAGTCCGTTGTAGAATACGGCATATACCAAAGAAAGTGCCTTGCCGGAGAACGCGCCGAGAATGGTATTACCGATAGTATAGAAGCCCTCCTGGGTGAAGAACCACTCTGCCCATGCGCCGAAGAATATGTAGCCGGAGATGATGTGGGCGATGTAGCGCAGGCTGAGCGCCAGCACAACGCCGAGGACGATCGCCGCAGTCTTGCTCTTCATTTTTCTGAAAACGCCGCCGAGACCCAGCACCGTGTACGCAAGCACATAGTCGATAAGGCAGATGCCGATAGCAGCGCCGATGGAGCCCGCATAGTTATCGCTCGTAGGCAGGAAGAATGCCGTTACGGTGCTCGCGCCCAAAAGCATCTGAACGACCGCATAGGTGAAAGCCGCGCCCACGCCCCAGCCGATGCCGTACATGTACGACACAAGCACGATGGGCAGCATGCTGGCGATGGTGAAGCCGCCGCCGAAGGGCAGGTTCAGAAAAGGCACCAGCTGGCAAACTACGGCAAGGACCGTTGCGATCGCGATCATCATTGCCGATGTGAGAAGTTTTTTTGTTTTTGAAGTTTTCTGCATTTTGTTTTCCTTTCTTTCTCCTTGGTGAAAGAAGCAAAAAATCCTCTGCGCGCCGCAGAGGATAGAAAAGCCGATGGCTTTGTATGCTCCCTACGCCGGAATTACCCGTATCAGGTTAAAGGGTTCGGAAATATCCGTCTCAGCCGCGTTTGCAGCACCCCTGATATTATTTGCCGGCATCATCTGCCGACGGGCAAATTATAGCATACGAAAAATATATTGTCAATACCTCTCTGTGCCTCCGCGACGAAAAAATGTGATTTTTGCCCGCGGTGCGCCGCACGGCGGCAAAATCGGCGCATACAATAGTATGATAATGCTTTACAAACGACATTCGCGGTGATATAATATATTATGTATATTTTTCGCCTGCGGCGAAAACGGCAATTTTTTGCCGTGAAAATATACTTTCATGACAACGAAAGAAACGGTATATAAAAAATATGTATAACGATATGAACGGGAGAAAACGGGAAGGTATAAGCGACCTGCCCCGCATAAAGCCGATCGCCGCCGCAGTGCTTGCGGCAGCGGCGGCGCTGCTTTCGGCAACGGCGGCAGCCGTTCTCGGCAGCGGACTTCTTTTGTGCGTTGCGGGTGCCGCCATGGCGTACCTGTTTGCCGCGGGGCGCGGCTTTATTTCCGTCCTTGCGCTGCCCATGTCGTATCTGTTCGCGTATCTTTTCACCGGTGACGCGATACGTTCGCTGACGGCGCTGCTTTCGGTGCCTATCGGACTTGTGCTTGCTTTGTGCATTTTCAGAAAAGCCCCGCTTTCAATAACGGTCGCCTCTCTCACACCCGTTATCGCCGTCTGCGCCGGCGCGCTTATGTGCTACTGGCTCTCGCATATCTACGATGCTGCCGTTTTGGAAAGCTTCAAGCTGTATAAAGCCGATATCGCCTCGTATTACGACCGCGCGGCAGACTATATCACGTCCGTTACGGGCGATGACGGAACAAGTCTTGTAAGCCGCGACACCCTTGACGCCGTAGTTTCGTCAATGAAGCTCATAATTCCCGCGCTGTGCGCCGTGCTCTGCGAGCTTCTGGCGTACGGCAGCGCAAAGCTTTTCCGCCTGCTTTCCCTTATTTTCAAGACCGACGGATTTTTCAACGGCCCGTGGCACGTCAGAGTTGCGCTGCCCACGTCCGTTATCTTCACCGTCTGCTACTTTGTGTGCCTTATCGCCACGGGAAACTCAAAAAGCGATGTGCTGAACATCATAGCATACAGCGCCGAAAACCTTATGCTCATACTGATGCCGCTTTCGGCAATAACCGGATTTCACGCAATGTTCGGCGAGGGCGGCTCATTCCGCAGTGCGCGCAGCACGGGCACGAGAGTGTTTATGATAGTGATGTGCGCCGTGTTCTTCTTCATGAGCCCGCTTATGCTGTTCGCGATGCTGGGCATATGGGGCGCCTTTGACGGAATGCGCCGCGCGTCCGCGCGTCGCGGCGGCGGAAACCCGCACGACGATATATAGAATTTATTTACTCTTTGACTTTTTCATTTTACCGAAAGGATAAGCCGTATGAAGAAAAAGCAGAATATGACCTTCGGCTTTGCCGAAATTCTGTTTTGCGCGATAAGCGCCGTGGTGCTTATCGCGGTGCAGACAGTTCTGTGCAGCATTACAAGCATAAATCCCGTGCTCAGCGGCATATTTATATGCGCGGTGTTTATAGCCTCCGTATGCGCTTTCGCTGTAATACGCAAAAACAGCGCAGCCTCACGCAGCAGCGCACCCTTGGGTGAAACGCTGAACGTTCTGGCGGAGTCGGTGGTAAACCTGCCGTCCCCATGCGTCATCTGCCCGGAGGACAGCGACACCGTTATTTGGTACAACAAAGCCGCAGCGGAGCTTTTCGGCAGGCGGCGCGTGCCGTTTTCCGATATATTCGAGACCCTGCCGGATTTTGAAGACGAGGTGCGCCTGAAAGCCTCGGGCAGGCGCTACTGCCCCGTCACATACACGGGAAAGGGACACAACGACAAAGGATACCGCGTGTTTATCATGGAGGACGTGACAGACCGTGACAACGAGCTTTCGGAGCTTATGGGGCGCGAGTGCGCCGTTGCCTACATCACCGTGGACAACCTTGAAGAACTGCTCAACTATGAGCAGGAGGACTACCGAAGCGCCTCCGGCGAGACGGAAGCGGTGCTGCGCAAATGGGCGGCGGAGTCAGGCGGGATCCTCAAGGAATATCAGCAGGACAAATATATATTCTTCTTTGAAAAAAGCAGGCTCGCGGATTTCGTCCGCTCCGGCTTTGACGTGCTTGACCGCGTGAGAAACGTGCGCGTGGGCGAGACGAACATACCCGTAACGGTCTCCATCGGCATATCCGACGGCGGCGACACGCTCTACGAGCGTGAGCGGGCGGCGCAAAGCGCCCTCGAAACGGCGCTGCAGCGCGGAGGCGACCAGGTCATAATCAAATACGAATCCGGCGTTGAGATATTCGGCGGAAAAACAAAAATACCGCAAAAGCGCACAAAGGTCCGCGCAAGAGTTGTAGCGACGGAGCTTATCTCGCTTATTTCCGAGTCATCCAACGTGCTCATCATGGGTCACAGATATGCGGACTTCGACGCCTTCGGCGCAGCCGTCGGCCTTGCGAGACTTTGCTTTTTCTGCGGTGTTCCCGTAAATATCGTATCCGACATGGACGATACCAGCCTTGACCGCTGCCGCGACTGGCTGTCGGGCGAGGAGGAATACAAGACCGTGTTCGCGGACAGCGACGCCGCCATGGACATGATAGATTCGGACACGCTGCTCATAATCGCGGACGTTAACAATAAAACGCAGTTTGAGTCCTCCGTTCTTGCGGATCACTGCTCCCGCGTTGTTATTATCGACCACCACAGAAAGACCGCGGATTTCGAAAGAGTTCCGCTTATAAGCTATATTGAGCCCGCGGCAAGCGCGGCAAGCGAGCTTGTTGCCGAAATGCTGGAGCAGGTGCTGCCCTCCGACGGGCTTCTGCCCAGAGAGGCGGATCTGCTTATGGCGGGCATACTGCTGGACACGAACCAGTTTACGAAGAACACGGGCACGCGCACATTCTCTGCCGCGCTGTATCTCAGAAGCAGCGGTGCGGACGTGGGCGAGGTCCAGGAGTTCTTCAAGACCCAGCTGGGAGATTTTCAGCGCGAGCTCAAATTCCATTCAAACGTGGAAATATACCGCGGCATATGCGCCATAGCCGTGGCGCAGGGCGACTGCACGGTGAAGGACAAAGTCCCCGCCGCGAAAGCCGCCGACAAGCTTTTGAGTGTTGAGGGCGTGAAGGCGTCCTTTGCAATAGTTCCCATAGACGGCGAGGTGCACATATCCGCGCGCTCCACGGGAACGATAAACGTTCAGCTTCTGCTTGAAAAGCTTCGCGGAGGCGGACATTTCGACTCAGCCGGAACACGGCTCGAGGGCACGAGCGCCGCAGAAGCGGTAGTTATGCTGAAGGACGCGATAGACGCGTACCTCAGAGAAAACTCAGCCGCAGGCGCAAAAATTCAAACCAAGTAAAAAAAGCAAAACGAAAGGACACTGAAAAAATGAAAGTAATGCTTTTGCAGGATGTAAAGGGACAGGGAAAAAAGGATCAGATAGTTAACGTTTCGGACGGATACGCCCGCAACTTTCTTTTCCCCCGCAAGCTTGCGGTAGAGGCTGACGCCAAGGCTATGGCTGACGCAAAGAACAAAGAGGCGGCAAAGCAGTTCAAGATCGAGCAGGACAAGGCGGCGGCACGCGATGTTGCGGCGCGTCTTGAGGCTGTGCAGGTAAAGATAAAGGCAACTGCCGGCGCTGACGGCAGACTTTACGGCAGCATTACCACGGCTGACGTTGCCGACGCGCTCAAGGAGCAGGCAGGCATTGAGCTTGACAAGCGCAAAATAGTCAGCGAAGCGCCCATAAAGGCTTTCGGCTCCTACACGCTTGAAGTAAAGCTGTACCCCGAGATCGTGGGCAAGATAAATCTCATCGTTTGCCAGTGATCGCCGCGCGGCGTCCGGCGGCTGCCGTCTGCGGACGGCTCTCGCCCGCGGCACCATCGTCGGCTTGTACCGTCCGCCTGCGGCGGATGGTGCGTATATAGATATTTTTTGAAGGGACAAGCCTTGAAATGACTTCCGAACTTGACAGAAAAATGCCGTTTTCTCTGGATGCGGAGCAGGCGGTCATAGGCAGCGTGCTCATAGACCCTGCCTCTCTTGATATTGTGACCGGCATTATCTCCTCGGACGATTTTTATCTCGAGGAGCACCGCAGCATATATTCCGCCATGCAGGGCATGTATCTAAAAAGCCGCAGCATCGACGTGGTCACCCTTGTGGACGAGCTTGTGCACCAGGGCGTTTACGACGAGGCGGGCGGCAAGGAGTACATCCGCCTTATAAGCGAATCCGTGCCTACGGCGTCCAACGTGCGCGACTATGCCAACATCGTCCGCGACAAATCGGTGCTGCGCGCGCTTATCGCCGCGTGCGAAGAGGTGACGGAGGCTGCATATACCGAGGAAGAAGATGTGCAGCGCCTGGTGGAGATGGCGGAAAGCAAAATTTACGCCATTGCCGAGCAGAAAGAAAACAAGAACTTCGTACATATAAAAGAAGCGCTTGTAAAGGTATACGACAACCTTCAGCAGCTGCGCGTGAACAAGGAAGAAATGCAGGGCATGAAGACCGGATTTTCCGGACTTGACCGCGTGCTTGTGGGCATGGGCAAAAGCGACCTTGTGCTTGTGGGCGCCCGCCCGGGTATGGGAAAGACCTCGTTTGCCATGAACGTTGCCACATCGGCAGCCAAAATGAGCCACAAGGCGGTCTGCGTTTTCTCGCTGGAGATGTCAGTAGAGCAGCTGGTCAGCCGTCTTTTGTCAAGCGAGGCGCTCGTGGACAGCTACGCGCTGCGAAGCGGCGACATACAGGACGAGGACTGGCAGAAGATAGCCCACGCCGCAAGCGATCTTTCGGAGTGCGACATTCTTATAGACGACACGACGGGCATGACCGTCGCCGGCATGATGTCAAAGCTGCGCCGTGTAAAGAATCTCGGACTTGTGGTCATAGACTATCTGGGACTTATGCAGTCGGAGCACCGCATTGAAAACAGGGTGCAGGAGGTATCCGAAATTTCCCGTAACCTGAAGCTCATGGCAAAGGAATTTCAGGTGCCTGTCATATGCTGCGCACAGCTCTCCAGAGGTCCCGAGTCGAGAACGGACAAGCGCCCCATGCTTTCCGACCTGAGAGACTCCGGTGCAATCGAGCAGGACGCGGATATAGTTTTGTTCCTCTACCGCGACGAATACTACAAGGATCAGGATCAGCCCCAGAGCACGGCTGAGGTCATTGTCGCAAAGAACCGCCACGGCTCGACGGGCAAGGTGGAAATGGGCTGGCTGGGCAGATATACCAAGTTTACCACTATTGAGGAAAACGCTCCCGATATGTGAGCCGTTCCATAACAAAAAGATGACCCCCGACATATGCCATGCATATGTCGGGGGCTTTTCAAAAGCAGCCGATACCTTGAGTATCGGCTGCTTATCTTATATTTTACTCGTGCAGGTCTACTTTGATGCAAAGCTCCTCCAGCGCCTTGGGGTCGCCGGGGGCGGGGCACTTTGACATAAGCTCCGACGCATTCTGCACCTTGGGGAAGGCTATAACGTCGCGGATATCGTCAATGCCCAGAAGCTCCGCTACAAGACGGTCAAGGCCGAAGGCAAGTCCGCCGTGCGGAGGCACGCCGTACTTGAACGCCTCAAGCAGGTAGCCGAACTTTTCGTTCGCGGTCTCGTCGTCGATGCCCAGAGTGTGGAACATCTGCTTCTGTCTCTCGGTGGTATGTATACGGATAGAGCCGCCGCCGATCTCGGTACCGTTGAGCACTATGTCGTACGCTCTCGCGCGGACCGCGCCGGGATCGGTATCGATCTTGTCCATATCCTCCTCCATGGGCATGGTGAAGGGATGGTGCATGGCGTAGTAGCGTCCCTCCTCCTCGTCGTACTCGAACAGGGGGAACTCCGTTATCCACAGGAAATTGAATTTTGATCTGTCTATCATGCCGAGACGCTTCGCAACCTCGCAGCGCAGAGCGCCCAGAGAATCGAACACGACCTTGTTCTTGTCCGCTACGATGAGCGCAAGGTCGCCCGCGCCGCAGCCGAGCTTTTTCAGAACCGCCGCGGTCTCGTCCTCGGTGAGGAATTTCGCGAATGATGAGGACGCGCCCTCGGGAGCGTTCTTATACCACGCGAGACCCTTTGCGCCGTAGGTCTTTACGAACTCAACAAGAGAGTCTATCTCCTTGCGGGACATTTTCGCGCCGCCGGGCACGTTGATGCCGCGAACGCTGCCGCCTGCCGCGACGCAGTTCGCAAATACACCGAAGCCGCAGGAGCGTACCTCGTCGGAAATATTGCAAAGCTCAAGGGCAAAGCGCGTGTCGGGCTTGTCGCTGCCGAAGCGCTCCATTGCCTCGTGCCATGTCATGCGCTTGAAGGGAACTTCAAGGGGACGGTGCATAAACTCGTCAAACAGTCTCTTGATAAATCCCTCGTTTACGGATATGATATCGTCTTCATCCGCAAAAGACATTTCAAGGTCTATCTGCGTAAATTCGGGCTGACGGTCCGCTCTCAGGTCCTCGTCTCTGAAGCAGCGGGCTATCTGGATGTAGCGGTCAAAGCCGGAATACATGAGCAGCTGCTTATAAAGCTGAGGCGACTGGGGCAGCGCGTAGAAGCAGCCCGGATGCACTCTGGAGGGTACCAGATAGTCGCGCGCGCCCTCGGGAGAGGGCTTTATAAGGCAAGGAGTCTCTATATCGATAAAGCCGTTTTCTCTGAAATAGTTGCGGGCGATGTTTGATATCTCGCTGCGCGCCATAATATTGTGCTGCATATCGGGGCGGCGCAGATCAAGGTATCTGTGGGTCAGACGTATCTCGCTGTTCGTATCGCTGTTTTCAACGATGGGGAAAGGAGGGGTCTGCGCTTCGGAAAGCACCTTGAAGCCGTCGACCGCGACTTCGATCTCGCCCGTAGGCAGATTCTCGTTGACGGCGCCCTCGCCGCGGTGTCTTACGACGCCCTTGGCGCAGAGAACGAATTCGCTGCGGGTGTTGAAGGCAAGACGGAAAATATCCTTGTCCGTATTTTCGTCAAACGCAAGCTGAATAATACCGGTTCTGTCGCGCAGATCGATGAAGATAAGGCTGCCCAGGTCGCGCTGGCGCTGACACCAGCCGAGAACGCATACTCTCTCTCCGATGTTTGCGGCGCTCAAAGTACCGCAGTAATGTGTGCGCTTATCGCTTTTTTCAAACACTTCCATAACTGTATCCTCGTTAAAATTTAATTCCGAATATTTTATTTGCCGCGTCCCTC
>USKS01000031.1 GCA_900555345.1 uncultured Eubacteriales bacterium | reverse complement strand
CTCGAAGACCGGCGAGCGCATGGTCGGCCAGGTCGCAAAGCGTCAGGCTGTCACCAACCATGACCGCACGATCTCTTCGATCAAGCGCCACATGGGCACCGATTACAGAGTCGATATCG
Organism: uncultured Eubacteriales bacterium; assembly: GCA_900555345.1. Next base: position 9,542 of record USKS01000031.1, on the reverse strand, counting down.
ACGGCAAGAAGTACACCCCGCAGGAGATCTCGGCCATGATCCTTCAGAAGCTGAAGGCGGACGCCGAGGCATATCTGGGCGGCACCGTCTCCGAGGCCGTCATCACCGTCCCCGCATACTTCAATGACGCCCAGCGTCAGGCCACCAAGGACGCCGGCAAGATCGCGGGACTTGAGGTCAAGCGTATCATCAACGAGCCGACGGCGGCGGCGCTCGCCTACGGCGTTGACAAGGAAGCCGAGCAGAAGATCATGGTCTATGACCTTGGCGGCGGCACGTTCGACGTGTCCATTCTGGACATCTCCTCCGGTGTGATCGAGGTGCTGGCCACCGCCGGCAACAATCACCTTGGCGGCGACGATTTTGACCAGTGCATCGTGGACTATCTGGTCCGGGAATTCAAAAACGAAAACAAGGTCGATCTGAGCCGCGACCCGGCGGCCATGCAGCGTCTGCGCGAGGCGGCGGAAAAGGCCAAGATCGAGCTTTCGGCCATGACCGCAACAACGGTCAGCCTGCCGTATATCACCGTCGGCAAGAGCGGCCCGCTGCATATGGAGATCCCGTTGACGCGGGCAAAGTTCAACGACCTCACCTACCATCTGGTGCAGGCGACCCGTGAGCCGGTCAATCAGGCCATCAACGACTCCGGTGTCCGCATCTCCCAGATCAGCAAGGTGCTGATGGTCGGCGGCTCGAGCCGCATTCCCGCCGTGCAGGATCTTGTCCAGTCCATCACCGGCACGCTTCCCTTCAAGGGCATCAATCCCGACGAGTGTGTTGCGATGGGCGCCTGCCTTCAGGGCGGCGTTCTCTCCGGCAGCGTCAAGGGGCTTCTTCTGCTCGACGTCACGCCGCTGTCGCTCGGCATCGAGACGCTCGGCGGCGTCTGCACCAAGCTCATCGACCGCAACACCACCATCCCGACCCGCAAGAGCCAGGTGTTCTCCACCGCCGCGGACAACCAGACCTCCGTGGAGGTCAACGTCCTGCAGGGCGAGCGCGAAATGGCGCAGTACAACAAGAGCCTCGGCCGCTTCCATCTGGACGGCATCGCTCCGGCGCGCCGCGGCGTGCCGCAGATCGAGGTCACCTTCGATATCGACGCCAACGGCATCGTGAACGTCTCCGCGAAGGATCTCGGCACCGGCAAGGAGCAGCACATCACCATCACCGCTTCCTCCAACCTCTCCAAGGACGACATCGACAAGGCCGTTAAAGAGGCCGAGCAGTTTGCCGCTGAGGATAAGAAGCGCAAGGAAGAGGTCGATGTCCGCAATGCCGGTGACCAGATGGTCTACCAGACCGAGAAGACCCTCTCCGAGATGGGCGATAAGCTCGACGCCGCCGACAAGGGCGAAGTGGAGCAGAAGCTCGCGAGCCTGAAGACCGCCCTCTCCGGCACCGACACCGAGTCCATCAAGAAGGCGACCGAAGAGCTGACGCAGGCTTTCTACAAGGTCAGTGAGAAGATGTACCAGCAGGCCAACCCGCAGGGCGCGCAGGGCAATCCGGGCGCCGGTGCGAGCTACACCGATCCCGGTGCGCAGCAGGGCCAGCAGGGCGGTCAGTACTACGACGCCGACTACGAAGTGGTCGACGACGACAAGGACAAGAAGTAAGAGTTTCCCAATTTGAGTCCCAATCAACGGAATGCGGGGCGGACGGATTTCCGGTCCGCCCGCGTTCCATGTTAAGAGGATAGCTATATGGCCGATAAACGCGATTATTATGAGGTGCTCGGGCTGTCCAAGGGCGCCACTGACGATGAAATTAAAAAGGCATACCGCCGGCTTGCCAAGCAGTATCATCCGGATATGAACCCGGGCGATAAGGTGGCGGAAAATAAATTCAAGGAAGTAAACGAGGCATACGACGTCCTCGGCGATCCTGACAAAAAGGCAAAGTACGATCAGTACGGCCATGCCGCGTTTGATCCGTCCTCCGGCTTCGGAGGCGGCGGATTCGGCGGAGGCTTCGGCTTTGACGGCTTTGATATATCCGATATATTTTCAAATATTTTCGGAGGCGGCTCGTCAAGACGGCAGAACGGCCCCGTCCGCGGCGAGGACATAAGATACCGCCTGACACTCAGCTTCGAAGAGGCAGTTTTCGGCTGCAAAAAAGAAATATCGTACCAGAGAGTGCAGAAATGTCCCGAATGCTCCGGCAGCGGAGCGGCAAAGGGCACGTCCGCAAAGACCTGTCCCGACTGTCAGGGCCGCGGTCAGGTAAAGGTGCAGCAGCGCACGCCCTTCGGCGTAATGCAGTCCACAACGACCTGCTCCAAGTGCCGCGGTACAGGTAAGATAATCGAAACTCCCTGCAAGAACTGCCGCGGCAGCGGATTTGTAAAGGCCTCCAAAAAGCTTGAGGTCTCAATACCCGCAGGCATTGACGACGGTCAGGGCGTTGTACTGCGCGGCGAAGGCTGCGACGGCAGAAACGGCGGCACCGCGGGAGATCTCGTTATCACCGTAAACGTTCGTCCCCACGCGTTTTTCGAGCGCGAGGGCAGCGACATATACTGCGACATACCAGTAACATACGCCGATATGGCGCTGGGTGCAAAGATTACCGTGCCCACCATTGACGGCACTGAAACCATAGATATCCCCGAGGGCACGCAGACGGGCACCACCTTCACCCTTAAAGGCAAGGGCGTTAAGATCGTCAATACCCAGAAGCGCGGCAATATGTATGTCACCGCGGTCATTGAGACACCTAAGGGACTTGACCGCAAACAGAAAGAGCTGCTGAAGCAGTTCAGCGACTCTCTCAAAGACTCAAACCACTCTAAAAAAGAGAAATTTTCAAAGAAATTCTTCTCAAAATAATTATGTCAGAACCGCTCTCCCGAGCGGTTTTGTCGGTTTTCGGACTTTTTTCGGTGCCCGAGGTGTATATATCGACAATATTTTCGCCGTCGGCGCTTTTGTACATTATTTGTTCACATTTTTGGGATATACTGATGTTGCTTGATTAAAAATAAAATTATATAAAAGGCAGGAGATCTACATGAAAGAACTCAAAAAAGCAGCTTCGCCTATTAACGTAAAGGGTCCCGTTCTGACGATCGTCATGGACGGCGTAGGCCTTGCGCCCGAGGGCGACGGCAATGCGGTCAAGAGAGCATACACTCCCACTCTTGACGGTCTTATGAAAAAATACCCCATGGTAAAGCTTAAAGCGCACGGCAAGGCAGTCGGCCTTCCCACCGACGACGACATGGGCAACTCCGAGGTCGGACATAACGCTCTCGGCAGCGGTCAGGTGTTTGCGCAGGGCGCGCTTCTCGTTTCGAACTCCATAGCGTCCGGAAAGCTGTTTGCTTCCGCCGCATGGCAGGAGGAAGTAAATAACGTTAAGAAAAGCGACGGAACTCTGCATTTTCTCGGTCTTTTCTCCGACGGCAACGTACATTCCCACATAGATCACCTCAAAGCTCTTATCACCCACGCAAAAGCAGACGGTGTGCACAGAGTTCGCGTGCATATCCTTCTTGACGGCCGTGACGTTGGCGAGACAAGCGCGCTTGACTATGTGAGACCCTTTGAAGAGTTTATGGCGGGGCTTTGCGACGATGGTTTTGATATAAAGATCGCCTCCGGCGGCGGCAGAATGAAGATCACCATGGACCGCTACGAAGCAAACTGGCCTATGGTCGAGCTTGGCTGGAAGACCCACGTGCTCGGCGAAGGCAGACAGTTCGCAAACGCTGAAGAGGCTATAACCGTATACCGTGAGGAGACCCACGCCATCGACCAGGATCTGCCCCCCTTCGTTATTGCGGAAGACGGCAAGCCCGTCGGCACTATCGAGGACGGCGACAGCGTTATATTCTACAACTTCAGAGGCGACCGTTCAATTGAGATCTCCAAGGCGTTTGAAGCCGGCGACGACTTTGACAAATTCGACCGCGTTCGCGTTCCCAAGGTGGCATACGCCGGTATGCTTGAGTACGACGGCGACCTGCACATTCCCTCCCGTTACCTTGTATCTCCCCCCGAGATAACTAACACTATGGGCGAATATCTTGCGGGCACCGGCGTTGCGCAGTACGCTATCTCCGAGACGCAGAAATTCGGCCACGTGACCTACTTCTGGAACGGCAACAGAAGCGGCAAGTTCTCCGAGGAGCTTGAGACATACGTTGAAGTCCCCTCCGACGTAGTTCCGTTTGAGCAGCGCCCCTGGATGAAGTGCGCCGAGATCACCGATAAGCTTATCGACGCCATGAGAAGCGGAAAGTACCCCTCAATGCGCGTAAACTTCCCCAACGGCGACATGGTAGGTCATACAGGCAGCCTTGAGGCGACCATCTGCTCCATGGAAGCCCTTGATCTTCAGATAGCAAGACTGCTCAAGGTAGTAGACGAGCTTGAAGGTGTGGCGCTTATCACAGCCGACCACGGCAATGCCGACGAAATGTACGAGGTCGATAAGAAGACAGGCGCGCCCAAGCAGAACAAAGACGGCTCGTACAAGGCAAAGACCAGCCATACGCTCAACCCCGTTCCCTTTATCATTTACGATAACTTCTACAGCGACAAATATACCGTCAAGGAAGACAAGGGCACGTTCGGGCTCTCCGACGTTGCGGCGACCGCCGTCAACCTGCTCGGCTATGAGGCACCCGACATGTGGGATGAGTCTATCATAGAGCTTAAGTAAGAAAAGCAATATCTGTGCGGGGGAGCATGACTGCTCCCCCGTTTTTTATCAAAGCAAAGGAGTTGTGCAATTGTCTAACATTGATTTTAAGGTGAGAAAAATTAGAGAAGACGACAAGGCGGAGTTCATGGCAATGAGCCGCGATTTTTACTCGTCGGACGCGGTGCTTTATCCCGTGCCGGACAGCTATCACGAAAGTGCCTTTAACGAAGTTATGCGCAGCGATGTATACGCGGACTGCCGCATTTTCACCATAGGCGAAAAGGTCGTCGGATATGCCCTGCTGCTGAAAAGCTACGCGCGGGAGGCGGGAGGCGTCTGCATCTGGACGGACGAGCTTTATATAAAGCCCGAGTACCGCGGCTGCGGCATCGGCACCCGCTTTTTCGCCTGGCTTGAGGAAAATTTGCCCGCCGCGAGATACCGTCTGGAGGCGGAGCCCGAAAACGAAGGCGCCGTCAGGCTGTATCACCGCATGGGCTACAAAAAGCTGCCCTATATGCAGCTTGTCAAAGAAAAGCAGTAAGCGAAGTTCAAATACCGTATTCGTAAAAGACGATAGCTTCGGCACACCGAAAAGCGGTATTTATATATGCAGAAAAAGCTCCGGCCCTAAAGGTCGGAGCTTTTTCGACTAATGCGGACTTTGGTGCAAATGCGCTTAAGCTTCAAATAAACTCGTGATATTCCGCGCCGTGACCTTGCCGCTAAAGACCGCGCTTGTATTTTTCGGAGGAAATCGGCTTTGCCTTTCAAATGTTATGCAATTGTCTGTTATGACACTTTTTCAACGTCTATCACAACGTATTCGGATACAGCGCCCGTTTTGAAAGGTATCTCCCATCCCGAAATACCGGAGGTTATGATAAAATCCGTATCTTCCCTGTGCTGCATTCCGTATATGCCGTCGTTTTCTCCCGTCAGCGTTCCGATATATCCCATGGGATATATATGCCCGCCGTGAGTGTGCCCCGACAGCACAAGATCGACTCCGCTCTCCGCCTCGGCATCATAGTCCCCGGGCTGGTGGTCAAGCACTATTGTAAACTTGCTTTTGTCCGCCGCCGCGGTGAGAGCGCGCATACCAAGCCTTCCCTCCGGATCGCTTCTGTCCCGCCGCCCGATCACACAGATATTGTCCCCCACAGAAACAACATCATCCTCAAGTATGCGAACGCCGCTCGCGGAAAGCCTCTCGCAAAAATCTTCAACGCTGTAATCGCGGTCGCCGTAAAGCCCCTTGTCGTGGTTTCCGAAAACATAGTATTTACCGAGCGGCGGATCGATTTCGGCAAATGCCGCGCACGCGTTTTCCATGTCCTCTCGATTTGTGCTCTCGTCAATAAAATCTCCCGCTATGACAAGCATATCGGGCTTTTTGTCCGCAATTTCGCGGACATACTCCGCAAATCCCTCTCCGTCAAATGTAGCACCGATATGCGAATCGGCAATCAGCGCTATACGAACGCCGTCGGCCTTTTCGCTCTCAACGGTATAGTCCGTTTCAAATACGTGATGAGCAAAAAACCACCCCATACCCATATAAATAAATGTGACCGCTATCGCCAATGCACCGGCGATATATCTCTCGGGGCGGCGGTGCGAGATCTTTCGCGCGATAAACGCGAAAAAATCAAACAGCAGGAAAAAGAAAAACAGATGCAGAAACCACACCGCCGCGCTGTATATACTGAAAACAGCTCCGACGGCAAACGCGGCAAACGGCAGCGCGAATATCAGGACACCGAGCACCTTGCTTTTTCGCCATGCTGCCTGCACGCATCTGAACCTGCGGCACCTTGCGCTGACATAAAAAAGTCCGCTGAGAAGAAGGATCATAAAAGCGCAGATCACAACAAAATACATTTCGCATACCTCTTTCGGTAAAGTGCCACGGCGACGCGGATGCTCCGCGCCGCCGCCTTTCTCTTATACATTATATCTTTCCACGCGCCGCGCTGAAATATGTCAGATGTAAATCTTTATTTCATCCGCGCCGAATTTCTGTATGCCTTTCCGAGCGTCACCGAGCTGCGAAACCGCTTTGCTTTCAACATTACGGGAAAAGCTTATCCGGCTTTGCTCTTCTTGCGGGATTAGCAGACGTGGCGTTGCAGCGCTTCATATTTACTGTCGGCAGCCAGCTTGTGTACGGTGTTCCCGTAACACCTGCGGTATACAGATCGCACAGCGCAAGGGTGGTGCCGTCTGCCGCGTTCACATCCACCAATATGCCCGCACACCTCGAGGAGCGCACCTCGAGCGCACGGCACGTTTGGGCGTCGATAGTCGGCGGGGCTGTAAAGTCTATACCCGGGTTGTGCTGCGGATCAAGGCACAGCACGAGAGGACCGTAAAATACGGCGCCCAGCCCCTCAAAGTCTTCTTCTCCCGCCTGATACTGCAGAGAGAAATCAAATTCGAGTACGATCTCCGTGTCATCGCCCCACAGACGGGTAAGCGTATAGTATCCGCACGGCACGCGGCGGCTCTCGCCTCCCACCGTGACAGTCGTGTTTTCCGACCAGAACGGGATGCGCAGCCGCACGGTACGCGGCGTCCCTCCCCCGTCGGAAATGTGCAGAACGATTCTGCCGTCTCTCGGATACCGCGTTTCCTGACGTATCCTTATTTCCCCGCCATCAGGCGCTTGAATGACCGTGTCCGACTCTCCGTAATACTGAACGTAAAGCGCGCCGTCCTCCTCGCCGAACATGTACGCCCAATCGCCGAGAAAGCCGAAAACTCTCGGCGCGTTTACGGAGCAGCAGTTGAGATCGGGGCTGCCCGGGCGACTCTGAAATCCTATTGTATGATAGTTCGCGCGCTTGTACCCGCGCATGGGGGTGTCGTATGTCGACCACCGTCCGCTCGGCGAAAACGCGCCGATGCCGGAGTTCAGCGTGCACCATTCCATAACGTCGGCGCACACGCTGTCACCGGTGAGCCGAAGCATATCACAGGTGAGCGCCATATACGCCACCGTGCAGCAGGTCTCTATGCGTCCCTCCTTAAACGGAGTTCCCATTGCCTGCTCGTCGGTGGTAAAACCGCCCGTCACGTGGACGTCGGTTTTCGTAACGCTCTGCCACAGGTGCATAAAAGCGCGCCTGAAGTCCTCGTCTCCCGTGATCTCATAAAGGGTCTCAAAGCCCTCGATAATATGTATACCCTCCCAGCGCGGGCGGGACATTTTATAAAATTCAGTACCGCAAAGCGCCTGACGCATAAAGTCGCCGCAGCTTTCGTTTTCGGCGTCCTTCAGTATTTCCTTCGCAAAGCGAAGATACTTTTCGCTCTCGGTGATCTGATACAGAAGGGCGAACGAATGAAGCACCGCAAGGTTCATTTCGCAGCAGCCCACAGAGGACATGGGGATATTTTCGCCGTAGAAGCTTTCGCAGAACATATCCGCAATGCGGCATGCGGCCGAAAGTGCAGCCTCGCTGCCTGCCGTTCTGTACCACAGCATCAGCGCGCGCATTATGTGATAGTGTCCCCAGCAGTCCCACGTCTCTGCCGCCTGAGTTCCCGAATTTTCAAATATGTACTCTGCAGGCGCGGCGTGCCCGCTGAGCTGATATTCCTTTGAAAAAGGTCCGATATAGCCGTTTTCCTGCTGACATTCAAGCACTTCGCCCACAAATTCTTCTATACAGCTGCCGAGCCGCTCGTCACCGGTATAGGCATAAATGCTTACAGCTCCCGTCAGATATTTCCCCGCAAATTCTCCGGACCATGGCAAAAGCGGACGGTACGGACGCAGATCGGGGCTTTTCAGCATCTCGATTATGGCAGGGTTTGTCTCCGTTATATCAATAAGCCAACGGTCGCATATATTGCGAAGCAGGCGTCCCATCGTCCCGCCGAGATCTATTCTTTTGTCGGCTGCGGGGGCAAGGCTTACGCGTCCTTTGTTTGTCATTGGTATCCTCCGGCAAAGTCTTTCTTGCATTTCTGTTATTACAAAATCATTTTATCATTCACGGAGCGCTTTGTCAATTTGCAAAAAGCCGTTTGCGGCGGTATCCCCCCCATTAAGCGCACCGGCGCATTAATATTCCCGCAATATAAGCGCCGCTATATGCGGAGAAAGCTATAACGGCAGAAGTAAGAGCGCATATATCCCCCGCCGCGCGGGGCGCGCCGACGCGCTGTATCTTCATCGTACGCCCGAAACACAGAAAACGCGGCGCACGTTTGTGCGCCGCGTATCATCTTCGCAGCGATCATATCAAAGCTGATCGGCAATATCAAGAATAAGTCTCTCGGTCTTTTCCCAGCCGAGGCAGGGGTCGGTTATAGACTGACCGTAGGTCATACTGTCGCTTATCTTCTGCGCGCCGTCCTCGATATAGCTCTCTATCATAAGTCCTTTCACAAGGCTGTTTATATCCGCGTTGTGTCTGCGCGAGTGCAGCACCTCTTTGGCGATCCTTATCTGTTCAAGATATGCCTTGCCGGAGTTGGAATGGTTCGTATCAATGACCGCCGCGGGATTTTTAAGCTATGACGGGCTGCCGTTTGAAAAGTTTGTTATCATCGTGTTGGAAAGCACGGTTTTGTACAGCGGTTGGCGGGTATGGAAAACCGAAATGCGCCCCAAACAAAAAGGAAAGGTGAAGAAGATTGCGTTTAAGTGAGTATGCGTCCACCCAAAGAACCTACGGCAGCCGCAAGGTGCCGCGCAGTGTGCAGCAGAGCATCCCCATCGACCGAATCTATGAGGACGGGACATGGCGCTGCGGCAATGTGTACAGCCAGATGTGGTCCATGCCGGACATCAACTTTACAATGAGCGATGAGGACAATAAAGCAAAAATCCTTAACCTGCTCGGCAAGGTGTATATGGGTGTGCCTTCTGACTG
>USKS01000030.1 GCA_900555345.1 uncultured Eubacteriales bacterium | reverse complement strand
TTTCGGGTTCTTAGGGATCTTTTTCCCAAAAAAGATCCCTAAGTGGGGCATGGGGCGAAGCCCCATATATAATGGTTCTCGGTCAGGGTGCGGGGTGAAACCCCGCATATATACCTTCCCCCATGCCGGGGTGCGGGGCAACCCCCACATATTTATTCCCCCCCATGTCGGGGTGCGGGGCGCGGAGCCCCGCAGGATCCCCAACCCGATATTTCAGTCGCCCAGAGATTTTGTTGTTTCGACGGTCACCTTTTCGTCGTAGCAGGAGAACATAGCGTCAACGTCCGCCTTGGCGGGTTTCTTTGTCAGAAGGCTCACAACGGGGACTATAATAAGTCCGCCGACCATTGCGAACACGCCGGAGTACAGCGAGTTTCTGAAAACGAACGAAAGGACTGCTCCCGTCGGGGTAAACACGCCGAGGGAAATGAGCATCTGCACCGTCATAAGTATGCTGCCGTACGCAAAGCATACCGCGCAGGCGGGCCTTGTGGTGCGTTTCCAGTACAGTCCGTACAGAAACGGAGCAAGGAACGATCCCGCAAGTGCGCCCCACGACACACCCATCATCTGCGCTATCATGGAGAAGTTGAATGTATCCTTGAGGATAGCCATAACGGTCGATACGGCAATGAAGAACACTACGAAAACGCGCACGCAGAGAAGCTTCTTTTTGTCGCTCATTTCTTTCTTTGCGGCGGGAGCTATAACGTCAAGCGTAAGCGTTGAAGCTGAGGTCAGAACAAGGCTTGAAAGCGTTGACATCGACGCGGAGAGCACCAGCACCATGACAACCGCGATAAGCGCGGAGGGCAGGGATGAAAGCATGTGCGGTATTATTCTGTCGTATATGATCTTTCCGTTTTCGTAAAGAGCGGGAGAGTCGTAAAGTCTCGCGAAGGAGCCGATAAAGTAGCAGCCGCCGGAAACGACGATCGCAAAGAGCGTTGAAATGACAGTGCCCTTTTTGATGGCATCCTCGTTTTTGATGGAGTAGAATTTGCCCACCATCTGGGGAAGTCCCCATGTGCCCAGGCTTGTCAGCACAACGACGAACAGAAGATAGAGCGGCTGCGTGCCGAAGAACGACGAAAACGCGCCCTGCATATTTTGCGTTTCGGCATAGGGGGAGGCAAACTGCGAAAGTCCCGAGGCTGCCGCCGTCAGTCCGCCGTTTTCGCTGAGGACCGCTGCAACGACCGCGACAATGCCCGCGAGCATTATAATTCCCTGAATAAAATCATTTATTGCCGTCGCCATGTATCCGCCGAAAATAACGTACACGCCGGTGAGCGCCGCCATTACAACGATGACCACCCAGTAGGGAATGTCAAACGCAATGTTGAAAAGGCTTGAAAGTCCATTGTAAAGGGAGGCGGTGTAGGGGATGAGGAACACGAAAACTATAACGGAGGCGGCGATCTTAAGTGCCGGAGAATTAAAACGCTTTCCGAAAAAGTCGGGCATGGTCTTTGACTCCAGATGCTGCGTCAGGACCCTTGTGCGGCGGCCGAGCACGCACCACGCCAGAAGCGAGCCGATAAACGCATTGCCCAGACCTATCCATGTGGAGGCAAGGCCGAAGTTCCAGCCGAACTGACCCGCATATCCCACAAATACGACTGCGGAGAAATATGATGTACCGAAAGCGAAAGCAGTGAGCCACGGACCCACGCTGCGCCCGCCGAGGACAAAGCCGTTGACGTCCGTCGCATGGCGGCGGCAGTACACGCCTATGCCTATCATTACGGCAAAGAACACGAAAAGCAGTGCCGCAGTCAGAATTTTAGCAAGCATTGTATGTATTTTCCTTTCAAAAAATATTATTCCTGAGTTTGTCTTTCAACAAGTGCCGTGTCGCCGCAGTATATGTGGCGAAGCTTGGGCTTTTCTATTTTGCCCGTGGGGTTTCGGGGCACATTCGCAAAAATTATGCGGCGCGGACGCTTGTAGCGGGGAAGCTCGGCGCAATAGTCCTCTATCTCCGCTTCGTCGGCGCTCTCGCCCTCTTTGAGCTCGATTATGGCCGCGGCAATCTCTCCCAGACGCTCGTCGGGAAGTCCTATGACCGCGGCGTCCTTTATCTTCGGGTTTGCCCTGAGAAAGTCCTCTATCTGAACGGGATATATGTTCTCGCCGCCGGTGATGATAACGTCCTTTTTCCTGTCAACAAGGTATATAAATCCGTCCTCGTCGCGGCGCGCCATGTCGCCGGTCCAAAGCCAGCCGTCGTGCAGTATCTCGGCTGTCGCCTCGGGGTTTTTGTAGTAGCATTTCATAACTCCGGGGCCCTTGACCGCGAGCTCGCCCACTTCGCCCTCTGCAACGGGAGAGCCGTCCGGCTTGATTATCTTGGCGTCCCACTGGTAGCCGGGCACGCCGATGGCGCCCACCTTGTCTATGTTTTCAACGCCCAGATGAACGCAGCCGGGGCCTATTGACTCGGAAAGACCGTAGTTCGTATCGTACTGATGCCAGGGGAAAACCTTTTTCCACCTTTTTATAAGGCTCGGCGGCACGGGTTGCGCGCCTATGTGCATGAGCCTCCACTGGGAGATGCGGTAGTCTTTAAGGTTTATATCTCCGCGGTCGATCGCGTCGAGTATATCCTGCGCCCACGGCACGAGCAGCCATACTATGGTGGCTTTCTCCTCACTGACCGCCTGCAGTATCCACTCCGGGCTGACACCGCGCAGAAGTACGGCGCGGCTGCCCGAGATCAGGCTGCCGAACCAGTGCATTTTGGCGCCCGTATGATAGAGGGGCGGTATGCACAGAAATACGTCGTCGCGGCTCTGACCGTGATGCGCGCGCTCGGTCTTCGCGGAGCAAAGCAGAGCGCGGTGGGCATGGAGGATAGCTTTGGGAAAGCCCGTTGTGCCGGAGGAGAAGTATATTGCCGCGTCGTCATCCTCGCAAAGCTCCACCGGAGGCGGAGTCGTGCTGCAGCATGAGAGATAGCGGTTAAAATCGTCCGCCCCGTCGGGTATATCCTCACCCACGAAGAAAAAGTTCTTTATATCGGGCAGGCTGTCGTGTATTTCCGCAACGCGGTCGATAAATTCGGGGCCGTATATGAGCACGGAAACATCGGCAAGCTCGGCGCAATAGCGGATTTCCTCAGCGGTATAGCGGTAGTTCATGGGTACCGCCAGCGCTCCGCATTTGAGAATGCCGAAGTATATCGGCAGCCATTCAAGGCAGTTCATGAGAAGAATGGCGACTTTGTCGCCCTTGCGGACGCCGCGGGTTATAAGAAGATTTGCCGCCTGATTTGCCTGCGCGTCAAATTCGCGCCATGTCATGGAGCGGCGGTACTTGTCACCCTCGGCGGTCTCGATAAGATTATACTCTCTCCATGTTGTGGTGTGGCTCGGCTGATTTGCGGGATTTATCTCCGCCAGTGCCTCTTTGTCGGGCTGAAGCCTTGCGTTTCTTTCCAGAAGGTCTACTATGGTATTCATTTTTCAATACCCCTTTTTGTGTTTTTATGATCGAAATAAAAAAGTCCTCTTGAAACAAATGTTTCAAGAGGACGGATAAACCGCGGTACCACCTCAGTTACCTGCAAAAGAGCAGGTCTCTCAACGGCACGGCGGAACATATATCCCGCTTATGCCTTGCGACTGTAACGGGCCGCACCCGTGACCGCCTACTTGCGAAAACGCTTTCGGAGTCAGCCTCTCGGAATGTAATTCACCCGTTTTGCCCCCATCCGTCTCGCACCGACCGACGGCTCTCTGTATGGGACGTTTTCTCTGTAAAGCGGGTTACTCGTTTCCGGTCATAGGCTTTACCATATATCAGAAATATAGCACAGCGTGCCGCCCCTTGTCAATACCTTTTTGCATTTTTACAAGCTGAATCGGTAAATTTTTTCAAAAAAGCGTGCCGACGCGCAGTGTTTATGCGCTCAATCGGTATATGTATAAACCTCGCCGCAGTCGAAATATCTCGCCTCGGCGCCGTATTTCATGTCGATCTTCTGCGCAAGATGTTTCATTGCAAATTTTTCGCTGCCTGCATGGCCGAGTATGACTATAGCCTTGTGCATACCCATCTGAGCCGCTTCGCGCACAGGCTCGCAGTCGCTCCATTCGCACAGCTCGCCGCAGATCGCAATTTCAAAGCCGTCCCCTTCGGCAAAATCCGCAAAGCACTTGTTGCCGCGCATACCGAGGGCGAGAAGTATCCTTTGCGATTTGTAGTCCGCGTCTCCCACAATACGCGGGTGGCGCAGCCTGAGCTTTTCGGCACATATAAGCGCCGCCTCGCGTGCGCTTACGGCATTGTCGCAGGTAAAGCCCATGTCTCCGTCGAAGCTGCCCGAAAGACCAGTGTCGGCTATAAACGCCTCTCCCACCTCGTCGCCCGCGCGAAAATGCATGGAGTCGTGGTATCTGTAAACGGCGGCGCCCGTTTCCTCAAGCAGGCGGCGTTTTTCGTTTGTTATCCTGCCGGGGCGGAATACGTCCTCGTGATCATAATATATAGGCTCGTGAGTGATAATGAGATCGGCGCCCCAGAGCCGGCACTGCCGCAAAACGTCCGGGGTGGCGGCAAGGCAAACGGCGATCTTTCGAACCTCTTTTGTTTCGTCTCCGAACTTCAGCCTGTCAACGGTTCCGGGATGGGTATTTATAAAATCTTTTCCGATAATGTCCTCTGCGATCTCAAAAGCTTTCACCTTGAAGTCCTCCGTATATCTGCGCCGCGCGCTTTTGTACGGTGAAATTATATCACACACCGCCGTTTTTTTCAAGGGAGCCTTGCGGCACGGCAATTTTTGTCTTGAATTGCAACATTTCGTATGATATACTGAAAAAAGATAATAATTTCAGTAAAGAAGGTTTTTTTATGAAAAAGTTTTTCAGCGATTTTAAGGCGTTTGCCATGAAGGGCAACGTTGTTGACATGGCTGTCGGCGTTATCATAGGCAGCGCCTTCGGCAAAATAGTCACATCTCTTGTGAATGATATAATCACTCCCCTCATAAGCCTTGCCATCGGCAAAATGGATCTTACCGGACTCGAGATCGTTTTCCGCGCGGGCACGGTCGACCCCGCGACTGGCGAGACGGTCGGCAAGGTTGCGCTTACATACGGCAATTTCATACAGTCCGTTATAGATTTTCTTATAATCGCCATGTGCATATTCGTTGTTCTCCGTCTTATAACCAACGCAGAGAAGAAGATAGAGAGCCTTACGAAGAAAAAAGAGGAAGAAAAGGCTGAGGAAGAGGAAGAAGCCAAGGAGACCGAGCTTGATCTTCTGCGCGAGATCCGCGATATGATGAAAGAGGAAAACGGTGAGGAAAGCGCCGAGGAAACGGCTGCGGACGGTGCGGCAAACGACGCCGCGGCAAACGAGGAAGGCGCGGCACAGTAACACGGCTGCGCGTCGCAGGACGGCGCGGCACACCTATCGGCATCGCTTGCGGCTATAAGGCGGACGGACCGATGAGGTGCACCTGCCGTCGGCAGGCGAGCTTCATATGATCATTTTGCGGCTTTGCGGCATTTTTGCGTTGCGGCGGCAGGCGCCGCGGCGGTAATGACCGTCGGCGCGGCCCCGGGCTCTTGCGAGCGACGGTAACAGGGCGCGCGGCAGCGGAATATAATTAAAGAAAGTACGAAACAGAAAACGGGTGAATCATTTGAGCGTTGACCTTTCAAAAAAATTCAGCGGCAAAAAGTGCATACTTCTCGGCGCGGGCGTTTCCAATATGCCGCTTGCGAAAATGCTCTGCGGCATGGGCGCCGAGGTGGAAGTGCGCGATAAAAAGTCCGCGGCGGAGATGGGAGAGCGAGGTGCGGAGCTTTTGTCTCTCGGCGTGCGTATAGTCTCGGGAGAAGGCTATCTTGAACACATGCGCGCGGACTATATTTTCCGCTCCCCGGGATTTCGCCCCGATATACCCGAGCTTCGCGAGGCTGCGGCGGCAGGCGCGGTCATAACGGCGGAGATGGACGAATTTATCGAAAATTGCCCCTGCACCGTAATAGGCGTTACCGGCAGCGACGGAAAAAGCACCACCACAACGCTTATTTCTCTTATTGTCAAAGAAGAGGGTGTGCCCAACAGAACCGTTTTTCTCGGCGGCAACATCGGCGAGCCGCTGCTGAACCGCATAGGAGACATGAAAAGCGGCGACGTTGTCTGCGCCGAGCTTTCGAGCTTTCAGCTCATGACGGTCAGCGCCCCCGTTGACATTGCGGTCATAAAGAACGTTACTCCCAATCACCTGAACTGGCACACGGGCATGGATGAGTATATCGCCGCAAAAGCGAGAATACTCCGCGGCTGCAAAAAAGCGGTGCTGAACTATGACGACGAGGTCTGCCGCGAACTTGCAAAGCAGTGCGGGGCGCCGGTCATATGGTTTTCAAGACACCGCATACCAAACGATGCGCTTGAGGGCTGCGCCGGCGGCGTGTTTATTGACGGCGGTGCGATGATCGCCCATACAAACGGCACGGAGCGCGTGGTCATGCACCGCAGCGATATTCTCCTGCCGGGAGATCACAACGCGGAGAATTACTGCACCGCAGTTGCGGCAACGCTCGGGTTTGCGGGCGACGAAGCGGTGCGGCGCGTTGCAAAAACCTTCGGCGGCGTTCGCCACCGTCTGCAGCTTGTCAGAGAAAAGGACGGCGTCCGCTACTATAACAGCTCCATTGACTCCTCCCCCACGCGGACGGCGGCGGCGCTTTCGGCGCTTGAAGGCCCCGTGCGCATAATCTGCGGCGGATATGACAAAAAGCTGCCGTTTGAGCCTTTGGCAGAGGCGCTTGTAAAGGATAAAAACGTGCGCACAATCATTCTTACAGGCGCGACGCGGGAGAAGATAAAAGCCGCAATAGAGGCGCATCCGGACTATAAGTTCTCCGGCATCGAAATAATCGAAAAGCCGGACTTTACGGAAGCCGTACTTGCGGCGGCACACAGCGCGCATCCCGGGGACGCGGTACTGCTTTCCCCCGCCTGCGCAAGCTTTGACGCTTTTGCAAACTTCGAAGAGCGCGGAGACCGCTTTGCGGAGATAGTAAACAGTCTTTGAAAATACCGAAAAAGCTCCGCCGAGAGGCGCACTCCGCAAGGGAGTGCGCCTCAGTTATATTCGCCTGACGGCGAGTGATATTATTGCTTCGCAGTGATATTATGCTTCGCATAGTTATATTGCCTACGGCAGCTTTGGCGGCAAATATAATATCACGAAAGCCGAAAGGCTTTCATATCACTTTCCGAAAGGAAAATATCACTTCGGGCAAAGCCCGAAATATCACTTTTTTCATAGGTACGGCGAGCATCGGATTTTGACGCCAAAAGACCTTAGGGATTTTTGTAGGATAATAGGAAGAAGGCAGCACAAATTTTGTGCTGCCTTCTTCCTTATGGAGCCCATCTTGCAGGCGGAGCTTTTCTCATGTCGGCACAGTATCGTGTGCTATGCCGTATTCGTGATGTATGGGAAGCGCCGCCGCTTTCTTTATTACGCAAGGTTCAGATGCTTTTTGAGAATGGAGTTCGTTATAATAAACTCCACGACCGCCACCGCCGCGTATACGGCTGCGATGGACGAAAGCAGCAGCGCGTAGCAGTCGCCTGCCTGCATACCGTCAAGCAGCAGTCTTCCGAAAGACGCTTTTGCCGCCACTGTCGAAACTACGACGGTCGCGACTACCATGACCGTCTGGACCGCGGAACTGAGGGCAAAATAGAAGCCCACGGAGGCAAATACCTTTGCTCTTCTGGCAATGTTGCCGCCCAGAGTGATCGCGAGAAATACCATGCACAGTGTGCAGAGCCCCTGCGCCGCAAAGCATATCAGAGTAGGGATCACCATTTTCGGCTCCGCACCGTTGAATACTACCTTGATAAATTCCGCTGCGGACGCGAACAATTCACCGGTAAAGAGCTTTTCCTTCGGCGTGCTCGCCGTGCCCATCATCAAAAACGAAAGCGAAAGCGTTACCGTGCCGGAGATAAGCGCCCAGATTATTGCGGAGAACAGCTTTGAGAACATAAGCTGGTGGGTCTTAACGGGCAGGGTGAACGTGAGGTACCCCTCGTCGGTGAAGAAGTTTTTGTAAAAGCGGGCGAATATTGCGATAAACGCCAGAACCGCGTAAGCGATAACTCCCAGCGCCGCAGCCCCCGCTATCATAACAAGCGCGGTCCCCAGCGCGAGAGAAGCCGTGCTTTCTATGCTGAGGTCGGACAGAAACTTTGTACCTATCATCGCTCCGCAGCCCACCGCCGCGACCGCAATGACAAGCAGCGTGAACGGAAACAGCATGCGTCCGATGCCGCGGAAATCGTATTTAAAAAGCTTTGTCAGCATCTGAATACCTCCCTGAACAGCGTATCGAGGCTCTTGCCCAGCTCGCTGCGGACGTTGTCGCAGTTGTTGTACAGGGTAAGTTTGCCGTCGGAAATAAACATAAACTCGTCGAGGATGTTTTCCACATCGGCGATCAGATGGGTGGATATGATCACCGTTGAGTCCTCGCAGAAGTTTGAAATGATCGTTTTGAGAATGTAGTCGCGGGTGGCGGGATCGACGCCGCCGATAGGCTCGTCAAGCAGATACAGCTTTGCGCGTCTGGACATTACCATTACAAGCTGCACCTTTTCTCTGTTGCCCTTTGAGAGCTCTTTTATGCGCATGGATGTGTCAACATGCAGGCTTTCAAGCATATTTCTCGCTCTGCCCTCGTCGAAATCGGAGAAGAAGTCGCGGTAGAATTCTATCGCATTCTCCACTCTCATGGATGTGTCAAGGCAGGGGCGCTCCGAAAGGTATGAGACCATACCTTTGGTCTCTGCCCCAACGGGGATCCCGTCCACAAGTATTTCTCCGCTTGTGGGACGAAGAAGCCCTGCGCAAAGCTTTATAAGCGTTGTTTTGCCGCTGCCGTTAGGCCCCAGCAGACCGATGTTCTTGCCGTTGGGCAGAGCTGCGGTAAAATTGTCAAGTCCGCGGTTTGAGCCGTAAGTTTTAGTCAGCGCGCGGCATTCAAGTATCGGGTTGTCTGTCATAATTTCGATATATGTTCCTTTCTCTGCGCGGCGCAAAGTCCGAAGCGGCTTCGCGGCGCGCCGTTTTTTAGCTTTCTGAGGATCGTTATTGTCCGTCCGGCATTCCGGCTGTCGCTTCTGTCCGCCAACTGCCTTCGCCGTCAATGCCCGCCGATGTGTCAAGCGCTTCTTTTGTGAGCGTGCATATCTCATCCGTCGAATATCCCAATGTTCGCATATTTCCGCAATATCCGGCGGCAAGGCCGAGAGCTATCTCCCTGCGCGCCGATCCTATGCTTTCGGCGTCATCCGTTACGAAACGGCCGAGAGTGCCTTTTGTGACGATAAGCCCTTCGTCCTCAAGGCTCGCATATGCCCGCTGCACCGTATTGGGATTGACGGAGGCTTCTATGGCAAGGTCACGCACGCTGGGCAGTTGACTTGAAATGGCATACGTGCCGCGCACGATGCGCCCGCGAAGCTCGTTTGCGATCTGCATGTAAACAGGAGTCGCTTTGTCAAAGTCCCACGGCATTGTATCCCTCCTCTGTATTAGTGTAATAATACAGTAACACAGCGCGAGCGGTATGTCAAGTGTTTTTTGAAAAAAACTTGACGCAAGTTTGCCGAACGGGGTGCGAAGGACGTGAAAGGACTGCTTTTCCTTAAACCGAGCTTAACTTTATACCGGTGTCCTTTGCACCGTCCGCGCGCCCTCGCCGCCCGACGTGCTCATTTGCAGCTGCGCGCACCCGCATCCGCCGCATACACATCCCCCGCGCTCCGCGCTGTCCGCTCCGTCCCACACGCCCGCACCGTCCCACGCGCTTGCCGATCACCCGCCGCAAGGCTCGCACGAATTGCCCGCGTCCACATCCGCCGTGCACACATCGTCCGCGCCGTCCCACGCCATCACCGCGAACCACCCACACCTGCTCGCCTTCGCACCGCCCGTGCCCGCATCCGTCCGTCTCCCGTCGAGGTTTTGAAACTGCAGACCTTAGTTTTTATCAAAGCATTTCAAACTTTATCGTCAACTTACCGAACGTAAGTGAGAAGGACGTGAAGGGACTACTTTTCCGTAAGTAGCCACGGACGGTTGAGTTTCGGCTTTCCGAAATTGGGAAAGCATTTCAAACTTTGTCGTCAGCTTACCGAACGTAAGTAAAAAGGACGTGAAGGGACTAC
>USKS01000029.1 GCA_900555345.1 uncultured Eubacteriales bacterium | reverse complement strand
GAAGCTGCGCCGCTGACGGAACAGTAGTCCCTTCACGTCTTTCTCACTTACGTTTGAAAAGTTGACCACAAAGTTTGAATTGCTTTGCAAAACGTAAAACAAGGCTGCCGTCGGCAGCCTTGTTCGCTATCTCCATTTGATAGATTATACCTTTTTCAGTCCGGTTTTTTCGGGTTCTTAGGGTTCTTTTTCCCAAAAAAGAACCCTAAGTCAGGGTGCGGGGTGAAACCCCGCATATATACCTTCCCTCATGTCGGGGTATGGGGCGAAGCCCCATATATAATCATGATCTTGACTTTATCGAATGATTATCTCCTCAAGAGCTCGTTTCGGTACAAAATGCTGCCCGTTGCGGCGGAAGTATTTTATATCGCCGCACTCGGCGTCCACTATCTCCGGCGCCTCGTCCGGCACGCCCAGCGCCAGCACAAGCGTTATCTCATACTGCTGCGGGAGCTTCAGCGCCGCCTTTATCTTCTCCGCGTCAAAAGAGCCTATCATGCATCCGCCCAGTCCCAGAGCCCTTGCGCCAAGCATAACGGTCTGCGCGCATATGCCCGTGTCCTTGTAGAAGGGCACAACGTTCGGCGCTATCTCCCTGTCGCAGCATATTATTATATATGCCGCGGGCTCATGTCCCTCGGGAGGCAGCTTTTCATCCTTTATATACCCCGCCCATTTTGTGGCGGCAAATACCGATGCTGTCTCGCCCTCCTCGCACACGGGGCGAAGTTTCAGCGCCTGCAGATTTGCCGTTGAGGGCGTGTATCTGCACAGATCGCAAAGCTTTTCCAGCGTATCTTTTCCCATGCTCTCTCTTTTGAATGAGCGCACGCTGCGGGAGCCGCCGCACAGCTTACGGAATTCTTCGAATTTTACACTTTCGTCTGTATTTTTCATTTTTTGCCTCTCTGCAAATATTCTGTATTATCTCAGAGTTCAAACAGCTTCACCGGTTTTACCGCCGAGCCGTCGGGAAACTCCGTTACGCGCCCCAACGCCACAAATCTTGAGTCGTGGCGGATGCGCACAAGCTCGCCGTCGCTGAGATCCGTGTGCAGCTTTTTCTGATAAAGCTCCGTGCCGCCTTTTATAAGCTTTAAATAGAAATCGTTCACTTCGACCGCCGCAAGGTCCGAAAACAGGTTCTCCACAGGAGTCACTATAGCTTCAAGCTGCTCGGGCGTCATGCTCTCAAGCTCTTCCATGGTATGCGCTTCGTCAACGGTGAAGTTTCCCGAGCGCGTGCGGCAAAGGCTGCTCATGACCGCGCCGCAGCCCAGCGACGCGCCTATGTCGGCGCACAGCGTTCTGATGTAAGTGCCTTTTGAGCACCTTACGCGCAGTCTGTACACGGTGTCGGAGACTCTTTCGCAGTCTATTGAGCTTATTGTGACCGCGCGCGCCTTGCGTTCGACCGTTTCGCCGCTGCGCGCAATGTCAACAAGCTTGCGCCCGTCTATTTTTATGGCGCTGTACATGGGGGGTATCTGCGATATTTCGCCCACAAAGCCGCGGCAAGCCGTCATGACCGCCGCCTCATCGGGAATATTGTCGCTTTTTGTCAGCACCTCGCCGGTTATATCTTCAGTGTCGGTGGTGATACCCAGGGTCATCTCTGCGACGTACTCCTTATCCTCGGCGCACAGAAAATCCGATGCCTTTACAGCTCTGCCGATAAGAACGGGAAGAACGCCCGTAGCCATGGGATCAAGGGTGCCTGTATGCCCTACCTTGCGAGTGTTGTACAAACGACGTATAATTTGTACTAATTTGTGACTTGTAACACCGCTGTGTTTATTTACTATTATAACGCCGGAAACGGTGCTGCCGTTGTCGCTGCGGCTCATACATTTACCTCGTTGTTTTCGGTTTTTTTGCCGCTGTCCGATGCCAGCGCCTCTTCAAACAGGTCGATGACCGCTTTGCACGCCGCTTCCGGACTCTCTGCGGTTATCGTCGCTCCGGCAGCCTTTACGTGACCGCCGCCGCCAAGCTTTCTGCATATATCCGCGACGTTAAGATCGGTGTTTGAGCGTGTCGAAACTCTGAATACATTTCTGTCCGTCAGAGTCTGCTTTACCGTAAAACCTGCCGCAACGCCTTCTATACTGCGCGGCAGATCTATAAGCGCGCCGAGATCATCCTCGCAGAGACCTCTGCGCTCCATCATGTCGGCTGTAAAAACAACATACGCCACTTCGCCGCCCGCGGCGAAGCGCAGATTCTCAATAGCCGCAGCCTCTGCCCGAAGCGCGCCGAGCGTTTTGCTGTCATGCAGAATTCGGCTTATCTCCGCGCAGTTTTTTCCGCCGTCTGCCGCATCATTTATCTCCCGCATGAGCTCCGCCGCTGTGCGAAGTGTGTCCGGAGTGGTATTCGAATACTTGAAAGAGCCGGTGTCGGCGGAAATTGCCGCGAAAAGTCGGCGGGCGATCTCGGCGCTGCGCTGCAGCTTACCGCGCGCCGTAAGGCAACAATATACCTTATATATAAGCTCGCCGCAGGCGGAATAATCCGGCTCAAGGTATACTGGAGCGTATGGGGTTCCGAGGCCGTGATGGTCTATCATAAAATCAATCCTGTCGCTGAGGTGAGACAATGCTCCCAGCTGTACGGGGGAAGCCGTGTCAACGGAGCAGAGAACATCGAAATCGTTCTCTTCGCCGTCTTTGTATTTCGTCTCTGTCTGCCCCGAGTATAAAAATCTCAGATACGGCGCGGGCTCGTCGCAGCAGGCGCATCTCGCGCGTATGCCGAGCGATGAGCATATGAGCTTCAGCGCAAAGGCGCTGCCTACGGCGTCTCCGTCGGGACTTTTATGAAAAAATATCAGCAGACTTTTCCCGCTGTCGCCGGTATCCGTGAGTATATCGGCAATGTCGTCGGCGGACAGCCTTTTTACGTTGTCGGCGCTCATTCTCTGTCGCTCCCGTCCGTATTGTCCGCGCCCTCGCTTCTGCCGTCCGACTCGCCGTCGTCGCTGAACTCAAGGCGGTTGATCTTTGCCGCTATGTCAACGCCGCGGCGCATGGAATCGTCCGCTATGAAAGTAAGCTCGGGAGTCATGCGCAGGTTGAGCCTGTGCGCGAGCTGCGTGCGGATAAAGCCTGCGGCGCTGCGAAGCCCGCGGCTTATCTCCTTGGCGCTCTCGGGATCGTCGTCGATGCCCAGCACCGAATAGTAGATCTTCGCGTATTTGAAATCCGCAGTTACATCCGCGCCCGTCACCGTTATCAGCGTGGACGATATGCGCGGGTCCTTGACTTCACGGAGTATGGAGGACAGCTCCAGCGCCACCGCGTCGTTTACTCTGCTTTTTCTGTATTTACTCATATTTTTCTCCATTCAACGGTATTTGATTATTTTATATCCGTATCACCATGAATGTTTCACGTGAAACATCCGAAGACGGTTCGGTTTGAAATGTTTCACGTGAAACATTCGCCGAGCGCGGCTGATTTGATTGTTTCACGTGAAACAATCGCAAGTCGGCTTAATCCTTTGGCTTCATGGACAGATATATGACAAGCACTGATATATCCGCGGGGTTGACTCCGGAAATGCGCGCTGCCTGTCCGATGGAGGCGGGGCGGACGGCCTGCAGCTTCTGCGCAGCCTCAAGGCGAAGGCCCTTAATTTTAGTGTAGTCAATATCATCCGGCAGGCGGCGTGTCTCAAGCTTTTTCTGCTTCTCCGCATCAGAAAGCTGGCGGGAAATGTAGCCCGCGTATTTTATCTCCGTCTCCACGGTCTCAGTTACGCCGTCGTCCAGCCGCGGGCGCGCGGTATCAATGGGGGCGAGGGCGGAATAGGTGATTCCGGGGCGGCGCAGAAGCTCCGCGAGAGTGGCGCCGGAGTGTATCTCCGTCTGCCCCATGGATATGAGCAGGGGGTTCGCCGCGCGGGGAGATACGACAGTCTTTGAAAGTCTTGCGGTCTCGTCTTCTTCCGCTTTTTTCTTATCAAGAAAACGCGCGTAGCGCTCGTCGTCAATAAGTCCCGCCTGTCTGCCGTACTCCGTAAGGCGGAGATCTGTGTTGTCCTGTCTGAGCAGCAGACGGTATTCGCTGCGGCTGGTCATGATGCGGTACGGCTCAGCCGTGCCTTTTGTTACTAGATCGTCGATAAGCGTTCCCGTATAGGAAGAATAGCGGGGAAGTATCATAGGCGGACGTCCGCACAGCTTTGCGGCGGCGTTTATGCCCGCCACAAGTCCCTGCGCCGCAGCTTCCTCGTATCCGGAGGAGCCGTTGAACTGACCCGCGCCGTAAAGCCCGCTTATTTCTTTGAATTCAAGGGTAGGCAAAAGCTGCGTGGGGTCGCAGCAATCGTATTCGATGGCATACGCGTAGCGCATTATGCGCGCTTCTTCAAAACCTTGCAGACTGCGCAGCATCTCGTACTGTACGTCCGCGGGCAGCGAGGAGGAAAAACCCTGCAGGTAGATCTCATCACATCCGTCACCCATAGGCTCCACAAAAAGCTGGTGGCGGGGCTTATCGGAAAAGCGCACCACCTTGTCCTCAATAGAGGGGCAGTAGCGCGGGCCTACGCCGTGAATTTTGCCGGAGTACAAAGGAGAGCGGCCGAGGTTCGCTCTGATTATCTCATGGGTGCGCTCGTTTGTATATACAACGTGGCAGGGAACCTGTTCTATCGAATTCAGACGCGCGGCGTCGGTCCTTACGGAAAAAGGAGTGATCTTATCCTCTCCGTACTGGATCTCAAGCGCGGAAAAGTCAATGGAGTCTTTGTGGATGCGCGGGGGAGTGCCTGTCTTGAAGCGCATGGTGCGCACACCGTACTTCTCAAGGCTCGCGGTCAGTCCTTCCGCCGGCAAAAGTCCGTCGGGACCGGAGCGACGGCAGACGTCGCCTGTATGTGTCAGTCCTCCGAGATATGTTCCCGTACAGACGATGACCGCGCGGGCGCGGTATTCTCCGCCCGGGGACGCCATAACGCCGCAGACGGCTTTTCTGCCGCCCGCCTCATCTATAAGAATTTCCGTAATTTCACTCTGGATAAGCGAAAGACGGGGAGTTTCTTCAACAGTATGCTTCATAAGCGCGCTGTAGCGGCGGCGGTCTGCCTGAACGCGCTTTGAGCGCACGGCTGCGCCCTTGCCCGTATTCAGCGTTCTGGACTG
This sequence comes from uncultured Eubacteriales bacterium, assembly GCA_900555345.1. The sequence goes on along the minus strand of USKS01000029.1, from coordinate 5,941 downwards.
CAGTGTCACACAGTCAGCGGCATATCCCATCTCTCCGCCGAGAGCGTCTATCTCAAAAACAAGATGGCCCTTACCGCTGCCGCCCACGGAGGGGTTGCAGGGCATATTGCCGACGCCGTCAAGACTAATTGTAAACAGCGCGGTCTCAAGTCCGCAGCGGGCGCAGGCAAGAGCAGCCTCAATGCCCGCGTGTCCCGCGCCTATGACCGCAACATCAAAATCATACTGTGACAAAATGTTTTCCTCTTATTGTCTTATATAGTCTGCCGTTTAACGAAAAGCGGCGAAATGATCAGTTAATTGTCATTTTTTGGTATATTTTCCAACCATAGGTATCAGAGTAGGCGAGCATCGTGCCGCTTGACATATTGGAAATATAACTGTAGTCGAAGGGGATAATTACTTTTCCGTCTGTGCCGATCAAACCGTACGTGCCTTCTCTGTTTTTGCATACGGCAACGCCCTCGAAAAACGGCTTCGCATCCTCCATGTCGGGCTCGCGTATCCAAACGCCGGAGGTGTTCATATATCCGTAAAGCCCGTCTTTTTCCAGCAGCAGAATGCCGTCCGAGTAGGAAATGAGTTTGTAGCCGGAGGGGATCGCGAAACGCTCTCCGCGGGGATCCACGAGCACATCTTCGTCGGAGACGATGAAAATGGAGTCAAGATCCGTAAAGTAGTATCTGTCGTATGACTGCATGCGCAGGCGCATATATCCGTGGTCGAAATAGTAGCTGCCGAGGGATGCCTCCATGCGCGAAAGCGGCTCAACAAAGCGCTCGTTGGCGGTCCAGCCCAAATCGCTGAAGTAGTTTTTGCGCGAATCGAACATGATCTTGCCGTCCTTGTCGATAACGCGCAGCTCGTTTGAGGTGACCTCGTAATACTTGTTGATCTTTGTGCCGTAGCCGTCGTCTTCTTCGTGGTAGTAGTCCCATTTTATATCGGTCATGACGGTGGCGTATCCGCCCGTGTAGCTGTACGCCGCACTGTACGGGAACATCTCGGAAAGGCTCTTGCCGTCTTCCTCGGCGAGATTTTTGCCGTTTCTGTCAAATTTGAGGAGCGAAAAGTCGGGCTTTTTCTCGGCAAAGCACCAGCTTGTCAGATCCTTTATGCCGGTCTTGCCGTCAAGATCGGTGAAAACTTTCGTTGTGTTCAGATACCAGCGGCCAAGCTTCGTGCTGCCATCCCCCGTGCCGTAGTACGACGGATAGTCGAAATACAGACCTCTGTTGTCCGTGGCGTCATTGTAGTCGGATTTAATGAAATCATGTCCGTTCGGCGACAGATAATAATAGGTTTTTCCGTTAACCTTCAGATTCGCGCTGTCATACCACTCCGTGTTGCCGTCCTCGTCGGGGTCGCTCTGGGACGTGGGATATTTCAGCGTGTAGTTGTTCTGGGTGTAGAAAAGCGGCCGCCCTTCGGTGTCGCGGGTGTAGGCGGGGATGTACTTGCTGTCGTCGTAGCGGGTCATAATGCCGCCGTCGGAGTTTATAAGATACAGCTTGCCGTTGTCGTTGTAGATGATGTAGCCCATGTACATTTCGAGGGAGTAGCGGTCGCGTACGTCGCGGACAACGCTGCGCTCGGTCTCGCGGCCGTCGTCGTATGAGGTGAATTCCTCGGCGTCAACGGTCTTCAACCCGGAAATAAGACTCTTCGGCAGCTCGTAATCAGTTGAGAGAATGCCGAAAACGCAGTTTGAGTCCCATACGCGGTCGGTAAGAGCGTAGCCCTGCTCTTTAAGAGCGGCGACATCCTCAAAGGTGTATATCACCGCGTTTGAAGGCTCGGTGGGACGCTCGGACTTCCCGGGGCGCTCCGGCTTTTTTGTGCCGTCGCCGTCGGCGGGAACATCGGGCTCGTCGCTTGTGTCATCGGGGACGGCGGGCGTTTTGTAGCTCTTGTCGAGAACAGAGATAAAAGCGTCCAGATTGCCCTTCCAGCTTTCGGGACGCTCGATAAACGAAATGTCATATACGCCGAGGTAGTAAAGCCCGAGGGCCGCAACCGAAAACACCGTCACCAGAACGGCGGGCAAACGCTTTTTCAGTTGGATCAGAAACATTTCGGATTTTTTCAATTTTTTCACCTGAGGCTTCCGACAAAAGCGCACGGAGCGTCTCGGAAGAATAAAAATATAGCGAAATAAAAGTTTATTAAATACGGGTGCCGTTGGCGCGCCGCGTGACGGAAAAACAGCGATTGCGGGCACACAGCGGGCGAGGGATGCAGCGAGACAGAAGTATAGCAAATACGGATGTACATCGGGCGGGCACTCGGCGCGACAAAATTTGCGAGTATGGGCGCACTTGGGTGCGCGGCGCGATGGAATTATGCGAATACGGGTGCTGTCGGCGCGGCAAACTTATAAGAATACGGGCGCCGTCGGCGCGCCGATCTATTTGTGGTACTTTGTACCCTTGTTTATCTCCGCGCAGCGGTAGATAGTTTCATACAGCATGACGCGGGCAAGCTGATGGGGAAACGTCAGCTCGGACATGGAAAGACGGACGTTCGCGGCGGCTTTCACCTTTTCGGAAAGTCCGTAGGAGGAGCCGACTATAAAGCACAGCTCCGATGCGCCGGACAGAAGCTTTTTCTCAAAAAGCGCCGCAAGCTCTCCGGAGGAATACTGCCGTCCCTCAACGCACATGGCGAAAACGCAGCTGCGCGGAGGGATATTCTCAAGTATTCGCTCACCCTCGGCGTCAAGCGCTGCTTTTATCTGCGCCGGGGAGGGAGAGGAGGGCAGCTTAGCTTCTTTAAGACAAATCTCCGTGACTGTATGGCTGCCGCCGAGACGTTTTCTGTACTCTTCACAGGCAGCTTTCCAGTGGCTCTCGGAAAGTCCTCCTACTGTTATAATACGGATTTTTATCATGTGAATTTACCGAATTTTATAAAATAATTGTTAATATACGAAAAACCGAGGAAGCGCGGACAGCACATCGTGCTCGGGCGAACAGTCAAAGCTTACAAAAAGTTTGCAGAGACAAACACTTTGTCGCTTTGCCTTGCCATTTACTTCTTACCCTTTTTCGGTTTTTTCGGGTCCTTAGGGTTCTTTTTCCCAAAAAAGAACCCTAAGTGGGGCGCGGGGTGAAACCCCGCATATATATCCCTACACGGTCGGGGCATGGGGCGAAGCCCCATATATACTCGAAGCCCCATATATACTCAGCTGTGCCGTTTTGTCAAAGCTCAAGCTTGCCCGCGCAGGTGCATATAATATCCGCCGCGCGCTCAACTCCCACGGAGCCGCTGTTTATCATAAGATCGTAGTTTGATCTGCTGCCCCAATCCCAGTCGGTAAATGTGGCATAGTGGCGCGCTCTGCCTTTGTCGCTCTTTGCTATCAGATCGATGGCGCGCTTTCTGTCGCAGCCGTAGCGCTCAACGGCGCGCGCAATTCTCTTTTCCATATCGGAATATATAAACACCTTGAAAACATCGCTGCGCTCACGAAGGATAAAATCGGCGCAGCGTCCCACAAGGACGCAGGGGTTCTTCGCGTACTCAAGTATGACCTTCTGCTGCGCAAGAAATACCTGCATGGTAAGCGGCAGCGCGTTCGTGCCCGTCATGCCAAGCGTGCCGTAGGTGTAGCTGTTGCCCATGGCAAGATTGTATAGGAAGCTGCCCGTTACCGCCTGCTCGTTCTTTTCGATAAAATCGGGAGAAAGTCCGCTTTCCTTTGCCGCTTCGTCTATAAGCTCGCGGTCATAGTACGGAACTCCCAGCTTTTCGGCAACAAGCTTTCCGATAGAACGTCCGCCGCTGCCGAGCTCTCTGCCGATGGTAATAATTCCTTTCATGTTATCCATGACCTCCCAAAGCATATTTTCTAATATAATTATACACATATCCGCGCAAAAAATCAACGGTTGTTGTTAAAATTAAACAGCTGTTTTCTTGTATTTGTGCTTCCCACCCCCGCATGACGGCAAAATGCGGCGCGAAAGTTCGAAAAGTGTGTCCTCCTCTTTACAAACGGCGCATTGTCGTATAAAAGAGTAAAGGTACAAAAAAGCGAAACGAAAGGCAGATAAAATGCAGATCTCAGAAAAAACACGTTTGTCGGCGCAGGCAGCGGAAGCCGCTCTCGCCGATATATTCAGAGATATAGACGAGGTTTCACGCAGGTGCACGGAGCACGTGCTCGACGTTTTCAGAGAAAACAGGATCTCGGAGTCCATGTTTGCACCGAGCACGGGCTACGGTTACGGCGACCGCGGCAGAGACGTTATTGACAAGGTGACTGCCGAAATTTTCGGCGCTCCCGCAGGGTTTATGCGCCCTTCGATCATGTGCGGTACCCATGCACTCACCATTGCCCTGTTCGGGCTGCTGCGCCCGGGCGACGTCATGCTTTCCGTTACCGGAGAGCCCTATGACACGCTGCACGACGTTATCGGCATAGGCAAAAGCGGAAACACCGGCATGGGCAGTCTGGGAGATTTCGGCATTGAATACGCGCAGGTCCCCTTTACAAAGGACGGGGAAATCGACAAAGAGGGCATAAAAGCCGCTCTCGCCCATTACGGAAAACGCGTGCGCATGGTGTACATGCAGCGTTCCAAGGGCTATATGGACAGACGCACCCTGTCCGTCAAAGAAATTTGCGAGACCGCGGCTTTTGCAAGAAAGCACGCCGAGAGCTCTCCTTTTGTGGTGCTCGACAACTGCTACGGAGAGTTCACCGAGGAGACCGAGCCCTGCAACACCGCTTACGGCGACGGTGCCGTTGACCTTATGGTCGGCTCTCTCATCAAAAATCCCGGCGGCGGCATGGCTGACATCGGCGGATACCTTGTGGGAAGCAAGACTGCCGTTGAACTTGCGGGATACCGTCTTTCATGCCCCGGCACCGGGCTTGAAGTCGGCGCGTCTCTCGGGCAGAACCGCAATATGCTGCGCGGACTTTTCTATGCGCCGCATACTACCGCGCAGGCGCTGAAAGCGGCGCATCTCACGGCGTACCTTTTTGACGAGCTCGGATATAAAGTATCCCCCGGTCCCTTTGAAAAGCGGCACGATATAATTCAGACGGTCACACTTGACACCCCCGAGGGACTTACGGAATTCTGCCGCGGCATACAGGCGGCTTCCCCCATAGACGCTTTCGTCACGCCGGAGGCATGCGAAATGCCCGGATACGATGATGACGTGGTCATGGCGGCGGGCGCTTTCGTAGGCGGCGCATCCATAGAGCTTTCGGCTGACGGACCCATGCGGGCACCGTATATTGCTTTTATGCAGGGCGGACTTACATACGAAAGCGCGCGCCTTGGAGTTATGGCTGCCGCCGACCGCTGCGGAGAGAAAAAGAAAGCGTAAGCGGCGGGTGCTGCCAATGCAGCGCCTGCGCGAAAGAAGCGCTGCGGCAGTAAGCAGACAAAGCAGCCGATGCTCCGCGGCTACCGCATATGAGCGGGGCTGCGGTGCCGATCGGCTAAATCAAACAGAGGCACGTCGGGCACGCGGGACCGACGGATAAAGGCCGCGCGCCCGAGCGCAGAGTTTTGTCGCAGATAAAAAATGAAAAACAGCCGCAGCGGCGGCTGTTTACACATATTTTATATATCAAAGCACACGGCTGTCAGAGGTTTTTCTTCCACCTTGTGCCGCGCTCGCGTTTCTCGCGAAAGAAACGGCGCAGAAGCTCCGCGCACTCCTCGCCGCGAACATCCCATATGACCTCGGGCTTGTGGTTGAACGGCATTGCGCACAGATCGCAAACGCTGCCCATAGCCCCTCCCTTGGGGTCGCGGGCACCGATTATTACGGTCGGCACGCGGGAGTTTATTATTGCTCCGGTACACATGGGGCACGGCTCAAGCGTTACAAAAAGCTCGCAGCCCACGAGCCGCCATCCGCCGAGAGTACGGCACGCCGCGCTGATGGCTGCGGTCTCGGCGTGACTCGGTGCGTC
>USKS01000028.1 GCA_900555345.1 uncultured Eubacteriales bacterium | reverse complement strand
AGCTTGAAAAGCTGCGCGCCGAAAACGCTGCGGCTGCAGTGCGTAAAAAAGAAGTCAAAACCGTAAAAGAGGGCAAGTAAATGTCGTTTTTATCAATACTTAATTCACTTCTGCTGAAGCCGCTCGAGCTTGCGTTCGAAGTGATATATATGATGGCGAACCGGATAGTGGACAATCCGGGACTATCCATAATAGTTCTGAGCCTTGCAATGAACTTTCTCGTTCTGCCGCTGTACAAGCGCGCCGATGCCATGCAGGAGGAGGAACGCCAAATGGAGCTTAAGCTTCATAAAGGCGTTACCCATATAAAGAAGACCTTCAGCGGCGACGAGAAGATGATGATTCTCCAGACGTATTACAGGCAGAACAACTATAAGCCTACGTATATGCTGCGCGGAGCCGTCTCGCTGCTGCTTGAGATTCCGTTTTTTATTGCAGCTTACCAGTTTCTCTCGCATCTTGAGCTTCTGAACGGCGTTTCCCTCGGTCCGATTGCCGACCTCAGCCGCCCCGACGGGCTTATTACCATAGGCGGTTTTACCATAAACGTCCTGCCAGTGATAATGACGCTTATAAACCTTATATCCTGCATTATCTTCACAAAGGGCAGCCTGCTGAAAACTAAAATTCAGCTGTACGGCATGGCGATCTTCTTTCTGTTTTTCCTGTACACATCCCCTTCGGGTCTTGTGTTCTACTGGACCCTGAACAACGCTTTCTCGCTTGTAAAAACCATATTCTATAAGCTTCGCCACGCGGATAAAATTCTCGCGGTGCTCGCTTCCGTCGCGGGCGCAGCAGTCGGCGTTTACGGTGTGTTTTTCTACGGCACTCCCACCACGCGCCGTATTGCGGCGTTCCTGTGCCTTGCAGTAGTTCTGCAGATACCGCTTATCAAAATGCTTGTCGGCAAGAAAATTCATTTTGAGCTGAAGCATGCGACAAAAACACCCGATAAGAAGCTGTTTTTCGCCGGCGGAGCGTTTATGTCCGTTCTGTGCGGAATACTCATTCCCTCGGCAGTTATCAAATCCTCCCCGCAGGAGTTCGTGGACGTCAACTATTTCCACAGCCCCGTGTGGTATATTGTCAGCGCGTTTTGCATCGCATTCGGCATATTTGTAATATGGATGGGCATATTCTACTGGCTTGCAAAGCCCTCCGGCAAAGCTGTTATGGACAAGCTTATATGGATACTGTGCGGCGCTGCAATTGTAGACTATATGTTCTTCGGCAAGAATCTCGGCATACTCTCCAATACTCTGAAATATGAGAATGATATAAGCTTTACAAGAATGCAGCAGCTTGCCAATATAGGCATACTTTTGGCGGTTGCCGTGGTTTTGTGGGTGATCGTAACGTTCTTCAAAAAGCATATGAAAGAAGTGCTTGCCATCGCAACGGCGGCAATGGTGTGTATGTCTGTTGTCAATATCGTGGGCATAAATAAGTCCGTGGACACCATAAGACAGCAGATAGCTGATTCGGGCGAGAGCGCGCGGACGACCCTTTCAAAGGACGGCAAGAACGTTATAGTTATAATGCTTGACCGCGGTATGGGCGCGTATGTGCCGTACATCTTTAACGAAAAGCCCGAGCTTCTTAAACAGTTCGACGGATTTACATACTACAAAAACGTGACATCCTTCGGTAAGTATACTAACTTCGGCACACCTACGATTTTCGGCGGATATGAGTATACTCCGGCAAAAATGAATGCCCGCGACACCGAGCTTCTTGTGGACAAGCATAACGAAGCACTTAAGGTCATGCCCGATCTGTTTGACAAAAACGGATATAAAGTCACTTTGTTCGACCCTACCTATGCAAACTACACCTGGACGCCTACGCTCAGCATATTCGACGAATATCCCGATGTAAAAGCATATAACACCAAGGGCAGCTTCACAAGTGTTGAGCTCAAGAAACAGATAGTTGAGGCGAACAACAGAAACTTCTTCTGCTACAGCCTTCTCAAAACTTCGCCTCTCACACTTCAGGCCTCTCTGTACGATCACGGCGACTACAACCGCTCCGACAGTAAGGCAAGCGATGCATACGGTGTTCAGACAACAGACGGACTGTATGTCGCAGACGGACTTGCGGCAACGTTCATGGAGCCTTACAACGTACTTGAAAGCCTTCCGTATATCACCGATATATCGGCAGGTGACGATAATACGTTCCTTATGATGACCAACGACACAACGCATGAGCCCATGCTTCTGCAGGAGCCTGAGTATAAGCCCGCGCAGCACGTTGACAACACCGAATATGAAACGAAAAATGCGGACCGCTTTACCGTTGACGGCGTAACGCTGAAAATCGAAACCGATTTTCAAATGATACACTACCATGCAAACATGGCGGCGCTGCTTGAGCTCGGCAACTGGTTTGACTACATGAGAGATCAGGGCATATGGGATAATACGAGAATTATTATCACCGCCGACCACGGAAAGAATCTGCACCAGCTTGAAGAGCTTGAACTTGATAATGGTTTTGATGTTCTCGGTTGCTATCCGCTGCTTATGGTGAAGGACTTCAATTCTACCGGATTTGAAACGTCGGATGATTTCATGACAACCGCCGACGTTCCCACCCTCGCAATGCAGGGCGTGATTGACAACCCGATAAACCCCTTTACCGGCAAAAAGATCGACAGCAGTGACAAATACGCTCACGATCAGTACATCATCGACTCCGCAGAATGGGATGTATCTACAAATAACGGAAATACTTTCATTGCGGGAGATTGGTATACGGTGCATGATAACATATGGGATCACGCTAACTGGAAACTGGTTGCCGAAAACGAAGTATTGAAGACAGAGAAGTAATCTAAAAAAACAAATACTGCCGACCGTCGGGGTCATATTCGCCCCGACGGTCTTTTGAACCTGGGAAATACGGAGGGCAGAAATGTCATACAAAGTTGATAACGCAGTTATAATGGCGGCGGGCGCATCGTCGAGATTTGCTCCGCTTTCATATGAAATGCCGAAATCGCTTATAAGCGTTCGCGGAGAGGTGCTTATAGAACGCCAGATAAGGCAGCTGAAAGAAGCGGGGATCGATGATATTATCATCGTGACGGGATATATGAAGCACAGCTTTGAGTATCTCAGGGAAAAATTCGGCGTTACCATAGTGGAAAACGACGCGTACAATGTCCGCAACAACAATTCCACAATATACGCCGTGCGCGATCTTCTGCGCAATACATATATCTGCTCGTCTGATAACTATTTCACCGCAGATCCCTTTGAAGCGGAAGTTGATGATTCGTACTACGCCGCCCTGTACGCGGACGGAAAAACAAACGAATGGTGCATGACCGAGGGCAGCGACGGATACGTAAACGGTGTTACCGTCGGCGGAGAGAATTCGTGGTACATGCTGGGTCACACGTTCTGGAACGAGGATTTTTCAAAAGAATTTGTCGATGTTCTCACGCGCGAGTATGACAGACCCGAAACTGCGGATAAGCTGTGGGAAGCAATATACGCAGAGCATCTCGATCGGCTGAAGATGAAGATACGCCGCTACAAAGACAGCGACATTTTCGAGTTCGACTGCCTTGATGAGCTCAGGGAGTTCGACAGTTCATATATAGAAGACACCCGCTCGGCGATAATAAAGAGCATCGCTGAAAAAGAAGGGTGCCGCGAGAGCGACATACGCGGCATAAAAACGGTAAAAGGCGCCGGAAGTACGGAAGCGTGCGGCTTTCTGTTCACTCTCGGCGGCTGTGAATATAAATACGATTATCAGAATAAAGAATGGAGGAAAATTCATTGACAAGAGAAATCGAAGAAAGAGACCTTATGTCCTTTGCAAAGCTGCTTGACAGCGTCGTCGGTCACAGCGATTACGCCGACATAGCGCGTATGGGAGGGCTGACGAACCGCACGTACAGAGTTGCGTTTCCGAACGGGGAAAAGTACGTCGTGAGGATCCCCGGGGAGGGGACCGAGGAGCTTATCGTCCGGGATGACGAAAAAGTAAGCACCGAGCTTGCGTGCAGCCTTGACATTGACGCAAAGCTTCTGCATTTCGGCGACGACGGCTCAAAGGTGACGGAGTTTATACCGGATGCCCTTACAATGTCGGCGGAGCTTTTCCATGACGATCACAGGATAGAGCAGGCTGCTGCAATAATGCGCCGTCTCCACGATTGCGGAAAGGACACCGGCGTACCGTTTGAAGTGTTCGACATGGCAGCAGGGTATGAAAAGATCATTTTTGATAATAACGTACCTATGTATGACGACTATGACGAAGTAAAAGCCGTCGTTATGGCAATAAAGGACGAGCTTGACTCCGTATGCGACATTAAAAAAGTGCCGTGCCATAATGATGTGCTTTGCGAAAACTGGGTAGTTTCGGGCGGCGACAGAATGTATCTTATCGACTGGGAGTATGCCGGCATGAACGATGCTCTTTGGGACGTTGCCGATCTCTCCATCGAAGCTGCATTCTCGGAAAAGGAGGATATGAAGCTTCTCAGAGCATATCTCGGCAGAGAGCCGGAGGCAGCCGATCTCAAGCGCTTTTTCGCCAACAAGCTGTACGTTGACTATCTGTGGACGCTTTGGGCGAAAACAAGAGTACCCTATGACGGCAAGCCTATGGAGGACTGGGCGGCGGAGCGTTATGCAAGGCTCAAATCCAACATTGAACAGTACAGAAAAATATAAACACTGAAAGGTAATTTTTATATGCTATACGGAATAATCGCAGGAATCACATGGGCGCTTGAAACCGTTATCCTCGGCTACGCGCTTTCCATGACACCCTTTGTTTCAACAGAGCAGGCAATAGTGCTTGCACCTTTTGTCAGCACCTTCATCCACGACTTTTTCTCATCCATATGGGCGCTTATATATAACGGTGTGCGCGGAAAGCTCAAATATGTATGGCGCGCCTTCAGAACGCGCGGCGGAAAGTTTGTATCCCTTGCCGCAATAATCGGCGGACCCATCGGTATGACCGGCTATGTTATGGCGATAAACTATATGGGAGCTTCTATCGGAGCTATCGCCAGCGCAGTATTTCCGGCAATCGGTGCAATTCTCGCATACATATTCCTGAAAGAGAAAATGCAGTGGTACCGCTGGATATTCCTAATCGCAACGCTTCTCGGAGTTTACGGACTCAGCTACTCTCCCGATCTTGACATAAAGAACTTTGTGCTCGGCATAGTCGGCGCCCTTATGTGTGCTTTCGGCTGGGGCATTGAAGCGGTCATTCTTGCTAAATGCATGCAGGATCCCGAGGTCAAGGACGAATATGCGCTTGAGATACGCCAGACTACTTCCGCGGTCGTTTACGGCGTCGTTCTCATACCGATAATTTCACTTGTATTTCTTAAAAATCCCCTCAGCGGATGGAAGTTTGCGGCAAGTCTCTTTGTGGATACCGGCTGGCTTATCCCCGTGATAGTGCTTGCGGCGTTCTTTGCAACGGCATCGTATCTTTGCTACTATAAGGCGATTTCAAGGATAGGCGCTTCAAAATCCATGGCGCTCAACGTAACATACGCGGCGTGGTCGATTCCGTTCACGGTGCTTATAATGCGCGATACAAGCGTGCTCACACCCACCACAATAATCTGCGCCCTCGTGGTTATAGTGTTCGGCATACTTGCGGCAGCGGATTTCAAAGACCTGTTCTCAAAAAATAAGCAGTAAAAGAGTAAAAAATGACCCCATCGAGAGGCGCACTCCGTAAGGAAGTGCGCCTCGGCTATATTCGCCTTGCGGCGGGTAATTTTGCTTCGCAGTTATTTTATGCTTCGCACGCTTATACCTTGGGCAGCTCGGACGGCGAATATAAGATCAAGAAAGCCCGAAGGCTTTCATATGTCCATAGGCACGGCGGGCATCGGATCCTGTCACCCGAATCCGGTATATATCCGTTTTCGGACAGTATAAAAAGAAGGCAGCGCAAAATTTGCGCTGCCTTCTTTCATAAAAAGCCCCCGCCGCGGCGGGGGCTTTTTATTTATAGTGCGATTATTTCTTAAGTCTTGCTTCGAGAGCAGCAAGCTCTTCGTTCATCTCAGCGGGAACGTGATCGCCCACGAGCTTGTAGAATTCCTTGATGTTCTCAACGTCTGCAAGCCAAGCTGCCTTGTCAACGGTGAGCAGATCCTTGATGGTGTCAATGCTGATGTCAAGACCCTCAATGTTGATGTCCTCAGGCTTCGGTACATAGCCGATAGCTGTCTCAACAGCGTCTGCCTTGCCCTCGCAGCGTGCGAGGATCCAGAGAAGAACTCTCATGTTGTCGCCGAATCCCGGCCAGATGAAGTGACCCTCATCGTCGGTACGGAACCAGTTTACATGGAATATCTTGGGTGCGTGAGGAATGATCTTGCCCATGTCAAGCCAGTGCTTCCAGTAGTCGCCCATGTTGTAGCCGACGAAGGGACGCATAGCCATGGGGTCGCGGCGTACAACGCCGACTGCGCCGGAAGCTGCTGCTGTGGTCTCGCTGGCCATGATGGAGCCAACGAAGGTACCGTGCTGCCAGTTGAAGGACTGGTATACCAGGGGAGCGGTCTTTGCGCGGCGACCGCCGAATACGATAGCGCTGATCGGAACACCGGTCATGCTGTCAAACTCGGGAGAAACGCAGGGGCAGTTCTTTGCCATTGCAGTAAATCTGGAGTTGGGATGAGCGCCGCTGGTGCCGACCTTGTCGTTCTTGTCGTACTTGGTGTAATCCCACTTCTCGCCTCTCCAGTTGAGAGCGTTCTTCGGAGGATTGTCGTTGAGACCTTCCCACCAAACTGTGTTGTTGTCAAGATCGTGGCAAACGTTGGTGAATATGGTGTCGCGCTTGGTAGTAGCAAGTGCGTTGGGATTAGAGTGCTCGTTGGTTCCGGGAGCAACGCCGAAGAAGCCGTTCTCGGGGTTGACAGCCCAAAGTCTGCCGTCCTTGCCGACTCTCAGCCATGCGATGTCGTCGCCTACGCACCAAACCTTGTAGCCCTTCTTTCTGAAGATCTCCGGAGGAATGAGCATTGCGAGGTTTGTCTTGCCGCATGCGGAGGGGAATGCAGCGGTTACATATTTGACCTCACCGTCGGGATACTCAAGACCGAGGATGAGCATGTGCTCAGCCATCCAGCCCTCCTGCCGGCCGAGGTTGGAGGCAATGCGCAGGGCGAAGCACTTCTTGCCCTGGAGCACGTTGCCGCCGTAGTTGGAGTTCATGGAAATGATGGTATTGTCCTGCGGGAAGTGGACAATGTACTTGTTCTCTTTATCGAGATTGCACTGGCAGTGCAGTCCCTTGATAAAACCGGTATCGTCGCCGAGCGCGTCGCACACGGCCTTGCCGATACGGGTCATGATCGCCATATTCAGAACGACGTAGATGGAGTCCGTCAGCTCAAAGCCGTACTTGGCGAACGGCGAGCCGATGATGGACATGGAGTACGGAATGACGTACATCGTGCGGCCCTTGTAGGCGCCGTCGGCGAGAGCGTACATCTTCTCGTACATTTCCTTGGGGTCCATCCAGTGGTTGGTGGGACCGGCGTCCTCCTCGCGCTCACAGCAGATGAAGGTGCGGTCCTCGACGCGGGCGACATCGTCCGGGTCGGTGCGGTGGAGATAGCAGCCGGGGAGCTTATACTCGTTGAGCTTGATGAGGATGCCCTCCTCGACGGCCTGCTTCCGCAGCGCCTCGAGCTGTTCCTCCTCACCGGTGATCCAGACGATCTTGTCCGGCTGCGTCATGGCGGCCATTTCCTCCATCCACCGGAGAACGGCCTCGTTTTTCGTGAGGGCGCTTGCCGCGTCCATCCACTTCAGAGCGGTCTTGCTTTCGGGTTTTGTCATCTCGTTTCTTTCCTCTTCAGCATATCCGCGAGGAAAATGAAAAGAAAATTTTTACCCCGTGGCTGTGTGGTTCGCTTTGCATCCCGGACGGGAGAGGGAGCTGACCGATGCACAGAGAAAAATTGCTATTGAGAGTCCTCCTGCTTCAGCAGTTTAGCAGAAAGGTTCTTCAATAGCAATAAATCAACTCATTATTATTTTCTATAAATGGCGTCCCGCCGTCAAGCCGGCAGGCGCTCAGCCAGCGCGCGGGTCAGACGGGCGAACTCCTCCAGCCCCAGCTTCTCGCCGCGGACCGTCGGCGCAAGACCGGCGGAGACGACTGCCCCGGTCACCTGCTCCTTGGTGAGCCGGCTGCCGAAGCCGGTCATCAGGCTGTTGACGATCGTCTTGCGGCGCAGGGCGAAGGCGGCATAGACGACGCGGAAGAAGAACTTCTCGTCCTCCACCGCGACCGGCGGCATCTTACGCACTTCGGCGCGCAGGACAGCGGAGGTCACCTTCGGCTGCGGCTGGAAGCACTCGCGCCCGACCTCAAAGAGCAGGCGCGGCGCGGTGTGGTACTGCATATAGACCGAGAACGCGCCGTAGGCGGCGGTGCCCGGCGCGGCGCAGAGCCGCTCGGCGACCTCCTTCTGCACGAGCACCGTGATGCTCTCGAAGCACTTCGACTCGATGAGCGCGGTGATGGCGGGCGTCGTGATGTTATAGGGCAGGTTCGCGCAGACGATGGGCGTGAGCCCCGCGAGCTTCTCGCGCACGAGGGCGGGAATGTCGGTCTTGAGGATATCGGCGGAGACGACCTCGAAGTTATCGAAGTTCGCCATCGTCTCGTCCAGAATGGGCAGCAGCGTCTTGTCCAGCTCGACCGCGACGACCCTGCCCGCACGGCGGCAGAGCTCGTGGCTGAGCGCGCCGATGCCGGGGCCGATCTCCAGCACGCCGTTTCCCTCCCCCGCCTCGCTCGCCTCGGCGATGGCGGCGGGGACGGTGGCGTCGATGAGGAAATTCTGCCCCATGGACTTGCTGAAATGAAAGCCGTGGCGGCGCAGCAGCGCCTCGATGGCGGCAAAGTCACAATGCTCCATGCGTGTCTCCTTTGCAGGTGAAAGAATCGAAAATATTTTACCACAGAGGGGCGAAAAAGAGTAGCATTTTTTTCGCGCCTGTGCTATGATTCTGCCGATATTTGCAGAAAGAGGTCGTTTTTATGGAGCTGACGCCTGTCACCTATCTCATCGTCCTGCCGCTCGTGTTTCTCGCGGGCTTTGTGGACTCCGTCGCCGGCGGCGGCGGGATCATCTCGCTGCCCGCCTATCTGATGGCCGGTATCCCCGCCCATCTGGCCGCCGGCACGAACAAGGTCGTCAACGGCACGGGCACGCTCGTCGCCGCGCTGAAGTATTTTCGCAGCGGCAAGGTCCTGCTGCGTCCCGCCGTCACGACGGCGGTGTGCGCGCTCATCGGCTCTGCCATCGACACGGAGCTGGCGGCCCTCATCTCCGAGCAGACGCTCGAGACGCTGATGCTCGTCGCCCTGCCCTGCGTGGCTGTCTTTCTGAGCGTCAAAAAGGACTTCGGGCGGGACATTCCCGCCGAGGAGCGTCCCGTTTATACGCCGCGGCAGGAGCTGCTGCGCTCCGCCCTCATCGGACTGGTGTTCGGCTGCTACGACGGACTGGTCGGCCCGGGCACCGGCACCTTTATGATCCTCGGCTTCACGGCGCTGCTCTCGCTCGACCTCATCACCGCGGGCGGCTGCGCCAAGGCGAGCAACCTGGCCTCCTGCGCCGCCTCCGCCGTGGTGTGGATCCTGCACGGGCAGGTGCTTTGGGCGCTGGCGATCCCCGCTCTCGCGTGCAGCATCGCCGGCAATTATCTCGGCGCGCTCTACGCCATCCGCGGCGGCAGCAAGAAGATCCGCAGCGTGATGTTTCTGGTGCTGGGCCTGCTGTTCGTGAAGATGCTCTATGAGCTGCTGTTCTGAGAAAAGCGAAAAGAAAACCGAGGGCAGCCGCCCTCGGTTTTTCTTCTTTCCGCTTCAGTCCAGGAAATAGGCGACGGAATTGCGCCGCCCGAACTGGATGCACTCATCGTAGGTATCCATGAATAGGTCGATCTTCGCGCCCCGCACGCCGGTATCCTCCGCGTGCGCCATGCCGTAGGTGTAGGATCCGGAGGTGATGAACATGGTCGTCCCCAGCGGGATGACGCTTTTGTCCACCGCCACGCAGCCGTGTGCGACCGTGGTGCCGGTCGCGGTGATGGTGCCAACCCCGTCGTAGCCGGTGGTATAGGCGGTACATTTGACCTCCATCGAGCCGGTGAAGTGCAGCGCGTCGCCGGACTGCATGAGCAGATAGCCGCTGCCGTCGCTGTTCTTCACGACCGAGGCAATGGTATCGCCCGCCTGCGCCTCCTTGACGAGGGTGCCGACGTAGGCGTACTCGGTGACGCTGGTGTTGTTCTGCTCGGCGACCGCCTGACGCGAGACCAGCTCGCCGTCGGCGTAAACGACCTCATAGACCACCTCGCGCGTACCGTCCATGCCCTGCTGCCAGACCTGCGTCTCCCCCTTGGGGACCTTATAGCTCTCGGTGTAGACCGTGGCGTGCTCCGCCGGCTCGGTGAGCGTCTCGTAGTAGGTGAAGCTCGCGGCGATCTCGATGAAGATCTCCGGCTCGCTCACGTCGACCTTGACCATCTCCATCGGGCCGACCGAGATGCCCATGCGCTTTAAGAGCGCGTCGGCTGTTTCGTTGGTGCGGGTGGTGGCGTACTGCACCGCGTCCGTACCGTGGGTGACCGTGACCTTGTGTCCGCCCTCAAAGCGCAGCTCGGCCGAGCCGTCCGCCGCGCCGACGACGATCAGTTTATCCGCCGTCACCGGCTCGGCCAGCTCGACCGCCGTGGTCGCCTCGCCGTCGGTGATGAGGTAGAGCGCGCTTGCGCGCAGAGCGGGGACCGCGTTCACAGCCAGCACCAGACACAGCAGCATGGCGAAAACCGCCTGCCGCCGGTTGAGCGGGAAGACCCGCTTCTTCCAGTTTGCTAACATAGTTGACCTCCGAAGTTTGCTGTGCGCCGAACAGGCGGCGCATCAAAATGGTTACAATTGTCATTTTATTGTAACCATTTTGTAACCTTTTAAACTCCGAGGAGTATACCCTATTCCCCGCCGTTTGTCAAGCCGTGCGTGTCGATGACAACATTTTGCGGCAGGAATCGCCCGTTTTCCACAAGATATCGTATGCTTCCGCAACAAAAAGAGCAGGAGAGCGGTGGCTCAGCCGAGCCGCCG
>USKS01000027.1 GCA_900555345.1 uncultured Eubacteriales bacterium | reverse complement strand
GAGAACGGCTGTCGGCAATGTATGCTTTCCTTTGGAGATAGCAGGCGTTTCTCACTCGGAGGCAAAGAAAAAAGCGCGGGAACTGCTTGATACCGTAGGGCTTTCCGACAGATACGATTCGTATCCCGGCCAGCTTTCCGGCGGTCAGAAGCAGCGTGTGGCAATAGCCCGTGCTCTTGCAAACGATCCCGAGGTGCTGCTGTGCGACGAGGCGACAAGCGCTCTCGACCCCAACACAACGCAGGGCATTCTTTCGCTTCTTTCCGATATAAATAAAAATCTGGGAGTCACCATTGTGGTCATAACCCACGAAATGAAGGTCGTGGAGCAGATATGCAACCGCGTGGCGGTGCTGGACGGCGGCGTTGTCGTCGAAACCGGCGATGTCCGCGATGTGTTCGTCTCTCCAAAATCAGAGATCGCCCGCGATCTGATACTTCCGAAAAATGCTTCGTCTCAGTTCTCGAACACAGGCAGGATCATACGCATAGTGTTCGACGGAATGTCCTCATTCGAGCCGATAGTCTCGAACCTTTCGCTTGACTGCCGTACGGCGGTAAATATAATGGGCGCCGATACGAAGAACATCGGCGGCAAGGCATTCGGACAGATGCTTCTGCAGCTGCCGGATGACGATACCGCATCGGAGAGAGCACTGCATTGGCTCAGCGAGCATAATATTCCGTTTGAAGAGGAGGTGGCTGACCGTGCTTAGTCAGGCAATGATAACAGAGCTTCTCCACGGCATTTGGGAAACGCTTTACATGACTCTCACGTCGACCGTTATGGCATATGTGCTTGGCATCCCCGTGGGAATCATACTTTACATAACCGATAAAAACGGTATCTGCAAAAGCAGACCGGTAAACGTCATTCTTGGCGTTATCGTAAATGTACTGCGAAGCGTGCCGTTCCTCATACTTCTTGTGGCGATACTTCCGTTCACCCGCCTTGTGGTGGGAACAACGCTCGGCTCGACCGCCGCGATAGTACCTCTCGTTGTGGCAGCCGCTCCGTTTGTGGCGCGTATGGTAGAGTCATCGCTGAAAGAGGTTGACGGCGGACTTATTGAGGCGGCGCAGTCCATGGGTGCCTCGCCCGTGCAGATAATACTCAAGGTGCTCATACCCGAGGCAAAGCCCTCTCTTTTGGTGGGCTCGGCTATCGCCGTTACCACTATCCTCGGTTACTCCGCGATGGCGGGCTTCGTCGGCGGCGGCGGACTGGGTGCCATAGCAATAAACTACGGCTATTACCGCTACAACAATAAGGTAATGCTCATAACGGTGCTGCTGCTCGTAGTGATCGTTCAGATACTGCAGGAGCTGGGTATGCGAGTTGCAACCCGCACCGACAAAAGAATCAAAAGCTGAATAAATATTTATTATTTATAAATTTTTAACTAAAAGGAGAAAAAACCATGAAAAAATTCGTAACTGTCTTTGCCGCACTTATCCTCACGGCTGCAACAATCCTGTCGTTTTCTTCCTGCGGCAAGTCTGACGATGCAGATAAGACCATCGTAGTCGGCGCATCCCCCACACCTCACGCAGAGATACTCGAGCAGGTAAAGGATAAGCTTGCAGAAGAGGGCTACACCCTTGAAATTAAGGTATACAATGACTATGTAATGCCCAATACCGCCACCGAGAGCGGCGAGCTTGACGCAAACTACTTCCAGCACATCAACTACCTCAACAATTTCAACAAAGAGAACAACACACACCTTGTAAACGTCGCAGCTCTCCACTATGAGCCTTTCGCGATCTTTGCGGGCAAGACCGATTCTCTTGACAAGCTTCAGAAGGGCGCTGTAGTCGCAGTTCCCAACGACACCACAAACGAGGCGCGCGCACTTCTGCTTCTTGAGTCTCAGGGACTTATCAAGCTGAAAGAGGGCGTAGGCATTGCAGCTACAAAGCTTGACATCATTGAAAATCCTCTTGAGCTTGACATCAAGGAGGTAGAGGCAGCACAGACCGTTCTTTCTCTCCAGGATGTTGACATTGCCGTTATCAACGGTAACTACGCTATCGGCGGCGGACTGAAGGTTGCAGACGCACTTGCAGTTGAGGACGCTAACTCCAGCGCTATCAAGGACGAGTACGCAAACATCATCGCAGTTAAAGAGGGCAACGAGAACAGCGAAAAGATCAAGGCGCTTATCGACGCTCTTGAAAGCGACGAGGTACGCGAGTACATCAACACCCAGTACAAGGGCGCAGTTGTTCCCCTGTTCTGAGTTGCAATAATCATAAAAAAGAAAAAGCCCCGTCGGGGCTTTTTCCTTTTTTATGTTTCGCCGGCGACAGAGAGGCGGCGATATACTTTCATAACATATTATTCACACATATCAAGCGCGTCTCTGACCTGGCGGTACATATACAGACTGCCGAGACACAGAAGCGGCAGTCCTTTCTCTTTTGCAAGAGCAAATGCCTTCTTTACGGCAGATTCAACATCGCTCTCTGCGTGCGCCGCAGTGCCCGTTGAACGATAGCATTCGGCAAGGGCTTCGGCGTCAAGCGCGCGGGGATTGTCCGGATGGGTGCAGACGACTTGGGCAGCTATCTCGGAAACGGTGCGCGCCATGGTGCGATAGTCCTTGTCCGCCATAACTCCCGTCAGTATGATATACTTTCCCCCAGAGACCGCTTTGGCGCTTTCTACGGCGGCGTCTACCCCCTGCGGGTTGTGACCGCCGTCGAATATGACCGTCGGCGAGCGGCGAAACACTTCAAAGCGGGCGGGCCAGCGTGCTGCCGCAAGTCCGCTGCGTATATACTTCTCATCAATATTCAAAAGCTCTGCCGCACGGATAACAAGAGACGCGTTTGCGGGCTGGTATGTGCCGCAAAGCGACAGCGTGAACGGCTCGGCGCAGTTTTTGTATTTGAAAGTACAACCGTCAAGGGAAAAATGTGCGTTTTTCGTGTCGTTCGGGCGCATAACGTAAAAGTCGTCCCCCGCGGCCTGCGCGCGGGCGCGGATGACATCTTCTGCGCCTTTGGGCATAACTCCGCACAGTACGGTGCTGCCCGGCTTTATGATACCTGCTTTTTCGGCAGCGATCGCTTCTGCCGTATTCCCCAGAATGGCGGTGTGGTCAAGGGCGATCCCGCTTATGACCGCAAGGCGCGGCGCGTCGATAACGTTAGTAGAGTCGAGCCTGCCGCCCAGTCCCACCTCGAGTACAACGACGTCGCAGACTTTTTCTGCGAAATACAGAAAGCCTGCGGCGGTGAGAAGCTCAAACTCCGTGGGAGTGTCCTCCATGGAGTCGCAAAGCGGCTTCAGCCGTCCTATAATGTCCGCAAGCTCTTCGTCGGATATGGGCTTGCCGTCAACTGCTATTCTTTCGTTGAATCTGTATACAAACGGCGAGGTGAACGTGCCGACTCGCTGTCCCGCCTTTTGCAGAACAGAGGACAGCATGGCGCAGAAACTGCCTTTGCCGTTTGTGCCCGCGACATGTACGATGCAAAGCTTCTTCTGCGGATTTTTCGCAAGGGCGCAAAGCTTTTTTATCCTTTCAAGCCCGGGGCGGCTGCCCGCGCGGGAAACGGCGTGAATATATTCAAGTGCTTCTTCGTATGTCAATTGAGATACCCCCCGAGCGCTTTTCTGATGCCGCGGCTGCGGAGCAGCAGCCCGAGCAGCAGAAATTCTACGGCTGCAATTGTAAGATACAGCGGAACGCGGATCGCCAGAACCGCAAGCGGCGTCCTATAGTATATGTAGAGCCCGAGACTTTTTACTATCATGTTGCCCATTACGTGCGCGCATAAAACTGAAAGACACAGCCGCAGGCTGTCGTTCGTTCTGCGGGGAAGTATTCGCGGCATAAGGCCTGCGCAAAGCCCCACAACGGCTGCGCCCGCGGTCAGTATAGGGTTGAGGCCTCCGAGCCCGTACTGCGAAACGGCAGTGTTCAGAAAATCGGCGCAGGCTCCGCAGAGAAGCCCGGCTATGGGACCGAAAGCGTATCCGCACAGGATAATAGGCAGATTTTCAAATGTTATGCGTATGCTGTTGCCGATGGTGAGCGCTTTGCACAGATAGGCAATAACGACAGCGGCGGCGCACAGCAGCGCGGAAAAGCAGAGGGCGCGAAGCCCTTTGAAGCCGCGGATATTTTCGCGCGGCGTTCCGGCTGCGGCTTTTTTGCAGGCGGCTTTTGCCGTTTCGTCTTTTACAGGCGCGGCAGCGTTTGCGTTGTTCTTGATGTTTTCTTTTTTCATATAAAAAATCCTCCTTCCCCGTGATCAGCGGCAAAGGAGGCAAAGCTCAAAAAGCCGTTGAAGCGGGATGCAAAGGGTGCACCGCGGCAAATTATGCCATCGTCCGACAGACAACTCCCCGTTCTGCCGGCACTTCACGCGCAGCCTTTTACTCTTCAAGATAAATAGATTATAGCCCTGCTTTGCCGCAAAGTCAATAGAGGCACAAAGATTTTGTCAAATTCCCTTGACAGTGCAGCTTTTCGGAATGTATAATAATATGAACTATGTTAATTTACGGCAGTGCCGTATACGGAGGATCAGGATAGATGTCAGTAAAGTACATTGAAGAGGCAGGCAAGGCTTTCGCCTTTGCCGCGGAACCCGTTGAATATCAGAGATGCGACGCAGGTCATATCAATGATACATATTTTGTGAGCTGCGGAGAGGGCAATCCCAAATATATAATGCAGCGCGTTAACACGGATATTTTCAAAGATCCCATTCAGCTTATGTCCAATATTAAGGGCGTTTGCCTGCATGTGGCTAAAAAGATAGAGGCTGCCGGCGGCGACCCCGACAGAGAAGTAAGAAAGATCATCGAGACCAAGAGCGGCGACGACTACTATGTAGACCCCGACGGACGCTACTGGAGAGCATATCTTATGATCGAGGACGTTATTTCGTATAACACCCCCGACTCCGAGGAGCTGTTTTACAAGAGCGCCGTTGCTTTCGGCAAGTTCTTCAACCAGCTTGCGGACTATCCCGCAGAAACTCTTTATGAGACTATTCCCAACTTCCACAATTCGGTCAGCCGCATGAACGATTTCAAGGCAGCCGTAAAAGAGGATAAGCTGGGCCGCGCGGCAGAACTTCAGCCTGAGATAGAGTTTGCCCTTTCAAAGGCGCCCCTTTGCTCGTACATCATCGACCGCCTTGCCGACGGCAGATTCAAGCTTTGCGTTACCCATAACGATACAAAGCTCAATAACGTGCTTATGGACGCAAAGACCGGCGACGGCGTTTGCATAATCGACCTTGATACCGTAATGCCCGGCAGCGTGCTTTACGATTTCGGCGATTCCATCCGCTTCGGTGCTTCCAGCGCACCCGAGGACGAAAAGGACCTCAGCAAAGTATACATAGACCTCGGTATGTTCGAGGCATATGTAAAGGGCTTTGTAGGTCAGCTGCACGATTCCATGACGCCCGACGAGATCATGGGTCTGCCCATGGGCGCATATCTTATGACGCTTGAAACGGGCATACGCTTCCTCGGCGACTACCTGAACGGCGACGTATACTTCCATACCCACTACGAGGGTCAGAACAAGGACAGAGCGAGAAACCAGCTGAAGCTTATCGCCGACATGGACGAGAAATTGCCCGCTATGCAGGAGATAGTCAAAAAGTATCTCTGAAGCCGGGTCTTTATAACAAATCGAAAGGACGGAAAACAGCTTGGAAAACAATGAGAGCCGGTCAAGCCTTGCGACACTTCTCGGTGTTATACGCAGCAGACTGCTGATAATATTGGCTATCGGTGTGGCTTGCGCCGTTGTGTTTGCCCTTGTAACGGAATTCTTTATTGCGCCTCAGTATTCCTCCGTTGCCAAATTTTACGTCAACAACAATAAACAGGCGGACAACCAGACCGGCGTTTCCCAGCAGGATATAAATGCATCGCAAAGTCTTGCCGAAACGTCTATAGTGTATATCCGCAACAGCGGAAAGCTGTTGCAGGCAGTGCTTGACGAGGCGGGCTCCGACCGTACCACCGGCGAGCTCAAAAAGATGATAACCACGGGAACATACTCTTCAACGGAGTTTTTCTACGTTTCCGTCTCTGCTCCCTCGCCCGAGGAGGCACTGGAGCTTGCGCAGGCATTTGATAAGGTCATACCCGAGAAAATACCCGAAACGGTCATGGGCGCCGTCATAAAAACTGCGGACGATCCCCGTCTGCCTACGGATCAGGATTCGCCGAATCTTGTGCTCAACACCCTTGTGGGCGCGCTGCTCGGCGTTGTAATATCACTTCTGATATTCTTCCTGCGCGAGGTGCTGGACAGCACTGTTTACGATGAGGACGATATAAAGGACGCTTACGGATACCCCGTTATCGGCGTTATTCCCACAATATCGGGCGACGCTCCGCAGGTTTCCTCGGGTCGGAGAAAGTCAAAGAAGGAGGCTAAATGATGGGAAACTCATATGCGGGCAAGCTTTTGAGCGATGCTGCTCCCTTTGCGGTCAGCGAAGCGTTCAAAATGCTGCGTACAAATCTGTTTTACACCGCCAAGGGCGAGAAGTGTCCCGTATACGGAATTACGAGTACATTCGCTTCAAGCGGAAAAAGCCTTCTCATATCAAACCTTGCCGTGTCGTTCTCACAGCTTGAAAAAAGAGTGCTGCTTATAGACTGCGACCTCAGAAATTCGGCTGTGCACAAGATATTCGGCATCGACCGCGCCTCCGGTCTCAGCGAGCTTCTGGCGGGCGGCGACAATTCCGTTGACAAATATATCAAAAAAACAAATTATCCCAATCTTTCCATAATCACGGCGGGCGGCACACCTCCCAACCCCGCCGAGCTTATAGCAAGCGCGAGAATGGGCAAGTTTCTGGACTTCATGAAGCAGCATTTCGATATCATATTTGTGGACCTGCCGCCTGTCGCGGTGGTTTCGGATGCTGTTATTCTCGCCGAGCGTATTACCGGATACCTTTATGTGGTGCGCTCGGGTAAGGACGAGAAGCGCTCGCTCGGCCATGCCCTTGAAATGATGAAGCAGACCGGCGCAAACATAGTCGGACTTGTTCTGAACGACGTAAACATGAAAGCGGGAAGCGGCTATTACGGCGGATACCGCTACGGTAAATACGGCAGATACGGCAGATACGGCGGCTACGGTTACGGCTACGGCTACGGCAAGACAAAATACTGATGATTTTTAAGCGCATATTTTAGCTGAAAAAGGTCAGGAGGTGCCTCGTATATAGTATGGAAAACGCTGTTCTGACCGATTTTCATGCGCACATTCTTCCGGGCGCGGATCACGGGTCGAAAAATATCGAAACTTCCGTAAAACAGCTGAAGTTGCTTTCGGCTGCGGGAGTAGGGAGAGTTGTGGCAACTCCGCATTTCTATCCGAATGCCGACAGCATAAAAGGCTTTCTTTCAAGAAGGGCAGAGGCGGCAAAGCTTCTTAGCGGCGCCGACACGTCGGGCTTTCCCGAAGTGTACCTCGGTGCCGAGGTGCTTGTGTGTCCGGGCATCGAGCGTATGGACGGGCTGCAGAAGCTTTGTATCGACGCAACGAACGTCATTCTTCTTGAAATGCCGTTTTCGCACTGGAGCGAGGCATATTACGAAACGGTATATAACGTTTCCCATTCGGGACTTACCGTTGTGATGGCGCACATAGATCGCTATCCCGAGGAAAAGGCGATCCGCCTTATAGAGGAGTGCGGCGTCTATGTTCAGCTCAACGCCGAATGCTTTGCGAAATTTCGCGGCAGACGGCTTATGTCAAGATGGCTCGGACGGGGCTGCGTTGCCGCTTACGGCAGCGACATTCACGGCGCCGATAAGACGGCGGCATGCCGTCTCGGACAAATGTTTGAAAAGACCGGCGATGCGGGGACTGCGGTAATGCAGAAGACTGATATGCTTCTGTCAGACGCCGCAAGTCTCATATGACCGGCATTAATACAAAAAAGCATAAGAAAGGATATAACACATCAATGAAATTCATCACACCTGAGGCGGAGCACGGCATAGTGCACAGATTCCCCAACAACACCTGCTTCAAGTATAACGGCTGGCCGTCCGTCTGCAAGGACGACCGCGGCGTGCTTTATGCCGCAGCGTCTTCCATGAGAATGTCTCACGTTGACCCCACGGGCAAGAACTGTATGTACGTAAGCTTCAACGAGGGCAAAACATGGACGCCCCCCGTTGTTGTCAACGATTCTCATTTTGACGACAGAGATACCGGCATCACATATGTCGGCGACGGCAAAATGGTAATGTCCTGGTTCTCTCTGGCATACCCCGATTACTGTGACGGTATCCAGAATTACGATTGGTTCCCAAAGGGTGATAAGGCTATATCCAAGGGCTTCGGCGAGATGTGGAAGACTCTTCCCGAAGAAGAATTCAAGGCAGGCACCGGCGCGTTCGTAAAGACCTCCGACGACTACGGTGTTACTTGGGGCGATCCCATAAGGATCCCCGTAACGGCGCCTCACGGACCTTCCGTCTGCAAGGACGGCACCCTTGTTTACATGGGTAAGTATATGGATGACGATTACGTTGCACCCGCACCCATAGTTGTATATATCAGCCGCGACGCCGGCAAGACATGGGAGCATCAGGGAACAGTGCCCGTAGGCGAGGACTGCATCGTTGAAAATATGCACGAGCCTCATGTAGTAGAGCTGCCGGACGGCAGACTGCTGGGCGCTATCCGTGTTCACGAGAGAAAGAGCGAGCCAATGCTTTCTATCTATACGACTTTCTCCGACGATAAGGGTAAGACCTGGTCCGTTCCCAAGTGCATCGGCGTTGACGGACTTCCCCCGCACCTTCTTGTACATTCCTCAGGCGCTGTCATATGCAGCTACGGCTGCCGCACGGACGGCAAGCGCGCAGAGCGCGCGGTCGTAAGCTACGACGGCGGTGAGACATGGACTGAGGACTACTGCCTCAACGATAAGATCGGCCCCCAGATGGATATGGGTTATCCCGCATCAGTTGAGCTGTCCGACGGAACTATTCTTACGGTTTACTACCAGTGCTATCCCGGCGACTGGTACACCAGCGTTCTCTATACAAAGTGGAGACTCGGCGACAAATAATGTCGGGCGAGCAACATATTTGAAAGGCAAATACCGAAATGAAATCAGTCAGAATAACCCGCAAGGTCGATGAACTGGGAAGAATAGTCATTCCCTCCGAAATAAGAAAGCATCTTGACGTTGAGCCGGGAACCGATCTCGACGTTGAGCTTCGCGGCGAAGAGGTCGTGCTGAGAAAATCGCAGGATACCTGCCGTCTGTGCGGCAGCGATAGCGATCTTATCGCTCTCGACGACTGCTATATCTGCAGAAGCTGCGCAAAGCGAATTAAAGATCTTGCATGACAAAACCAAAAAGCTGCCGCATGCGGCAGCTTTTGTCTTGGTATATGTGCGGCTGCGCCGCACGGGAATATATATACGGATACGGCTTACTTGTAAAAGCGCCGCGGACGGTTTTCTATAATGCATAGATTTTCAAGCTCGGAGAGAAACGTATCAGTATCCCGCTCCGATGAAGCGGTGTCTATGCCGTAGCGCTCACCGAGACGGGCGGCAATTTCTGGACGGCGGCATCTTTTTTCAATGCACCGCCATATAAACGCTCCGGCTTCGTTGAAAGAGCAAATGCCGCAAAAGCTCATGTCCCCCGCGCCGAGCGGGAAAAGAACATATTCGTCGCCATAGCGGTGCAGAATGTATTTGCCGATAATTTTTATCATAGAACCGTCACCCCTATAATACAGTATATACGGCGCGCGTGTCGTAAAAGGTAAAACATTGCGCATATGGCTCAAAGCCGAAGGAGAAGCATCTGTGGACAGAATGATCAGAATGATAACGGACTATATTTTCGTCTCCGACGAGCCGAGGGAGGCGGATATCATATTTCTGCCCGGCGGCACCGCATGGCAGATCCCCGAGACGGGAGCAGAGCTTTACTGCCGCGGCGCATCGCCGCTTTTGCTTGCGTCGGGTAAATATACTTTGGGGCAGACCTCATTTGTACCGGTAAAGGATATGCCGAAAGAGTACAGCGGAAACTACGGAACGGAGTGCGATTTCTACAGGGCCGTTCTTGAAAAGCGCGGCGTGCCGGACGGCGCGGTGCTCGGGGAGGATAAGGCTGAGTATACCATGCAGAACGCGGTATACAGCCGCACCCTGTGCGACAGCGCGGGCATAAACGTGCGCCGCGCCATAATATGCTGCCGCCCGTACCATGCGGCGCGCTGCCTTATGTACTACACCATGTCGTTCCCCGAAGCGGATATCTCGGTATGCCCCGCGGACTGCGGCGATATCACCGCCGAAAACTGGTATACGACGAAAATCGGCTTTGAAACGGTCATGAACGAGGTGGAAAAGACCGGAGTTCAGCTGAAAAGAGAGCTTGGAAAGTATCTCGGCATCGGACTTTAATGAGGATGATGCGGCGAGTGCATATAATATATGATAAATACGCATTTGCCGCTGCCGAAATTATACAAAAAAACAGTTGACAATGTGCGCGCGCGCGTGCTATAATACAGTGTCGATGGGCAAAGGCGTTCATCTGCTAAGGGGATTTCTCCCTCGGCGGATGAACGCCTTTGATGTTTTAAGTGCCGCGCCGCTTACGGCGGGCGCAGTGGAAAGGAATGATAACTATATGAAGATCGAAGGTCAGGTGCGCATACCGTCAGGCTGCGCCATATCCGCCGTTATTTCCAGAGACGGCAAAAAAATGACCGGAGAGGGCATAATGAAAAGTATGATACCCATGCACGACCGCTCAAACGGTCTCGGCGGCGGCTTTGCCGCATACGGTATCTACCCCGAATATAAAGATTTCTACGCTTTTCATATATTCTACACGGACAGCGCCGTCAGGGAAGAGTGCGAAAAGCTTCTTCGCGAGCGCTTTGAAATAGTTAAGGACGAGTGGATACCCATAAAGAAAATTCCGGAGATCACGGATGTGCCGCTTATACGCAGATATTTTCTCGCGCCGCTTGCTTCCGTGCTCTCCCGTCTTCAGCTTGACGAGAAAGAATATGTCGCAAGAACGGTAATGTACATAAACACGAACCTTCGCGGCGCGTATGTTTTTTCAAGCGGAAAGAATATGGGTGCGTTCAAAGCAGTCGGCTTTCCCGAGGATGTAGGCC
>USKS01000026.1 GCA_900555345.1 uncultured Eubacteriales bacterium | reverse complement strand
GCCGCCGCCGACGACGGTGCCCAGCGTTATCATAACGGAATACTTCGAGCCCTTTGCCGCGCCCGCGACGGACTCTGCCTTTGCGGCGGCATTAGCGTCGTTTTCGATATATACTCTCTTGTCGCTGCCCAGCATTGCTGAAAGCTTCTGCTGCATGGGGTAGTGACGGAAGGGAAGATTGTTTGCGTATATGATCTCGCCCGTCTCGCAGTTTGCGGTGCCGGGGGTGGCGATGCCGATAGCGCCGATATCGTCCACGGTGATGCCCTCGTCCTCAACGAGCTTTTTGCACAAAGCGGCAATATCCGCCGTGATCTCGTCGGCGCTTCTGTCCGCGTCCGTGGGGGTGGACGCTTTTCTTACAATGTTGTAGTCCTTATCAACTATTCCGGCTGCAATATTTGTGCCGCCGAGATCGATACCGATGTTGTACATAGAAAAAACCTTCCTCTGTTTATTTTATCCGAACAAATAAATTATAATTGCACGCGCGCCCGTTGTCAAGGAGCGGCGGCTCGTTTTTTGACGCAGTCGCAGCTTTTTCAGCTCGGGTCTTTCGGCTTTTCGCTCACTGACGTGCCGTCGCCGCGGGTTGCCTCGCCGTCCGCGCCGGCATGCGGAGCCGACTTTGATCTTCTGCGCCGCCGCTTTGCGAGGCGCGCCGCCTCAAGCTCCGCTTTCCTTTTCGCATACGGCGCATACAGATCCGGCCGCCGCTCGGCGGTCAGCTTTTCGGACTGCTCCAGCCGCCACGCCTCAATGTTTGCGTGGTGACCGCTGAGCAGCACCTCCGGAACGCTTCTGCCCATAAATTCTATGGGTCTTGTATACTGGGGGTATTCCAAAAGCCCGTTTGCGAGGCTTTCGTCCTCGTGACACACCGCGTCCGGCAGAACGCCGTCGCACAGCCTTCCCACGCAGTCGCAAAGAATGCAGGCAGGCACTTCGCCGCCCGTGAGCACATAGTCGCCTATGGAGATCTCCTCGTCAACGATCTCGTCTATGATCCGCTGATCAACGCCCTCGTAGTGTCCGCAAAGGATCACTATCCTGTCATAGCCTGAGCACAGCCTGCGCGCCATGGCGTCGTTCAGCACGGCGCCTCTCGGCGACATATACACAACGTGCACCCGCTCACCGTCTTCCACGTCGGATACTACTGCGCGGTAGCAGTTATATATGGGAGGCGCCGCCATGAGCATGCCCATGCCGCCGCCGCAGGGGGTGTCGTCTACACGGTGACGGCGGTCGTCGGAATAGTCGCGTATGTTGTAGCAGTTGACAGAAAGCTTTCCCGCCGCCTCAGCCCGCCCGATTATGCTCTCGGACAGGACCGTGCGCACCATGTCGGGAAAAAGCGTCATAATATCGAATCTCATCAGTCTGCCATGCCCTCTATGAGCTTTACGCGAACGGCGCCGCCGTCGCCGACGGTGATCTCTTTTATGAACTCCGGCACGACCGGTATCATAAACTCTCCGTTTTCGCCCTTTACGACGTATATCTGCTGCGCCCCGGGACGTATGACGTCGGAAAGTGTGCCGTATTTGTGCCCGCTCTCATGATCCACCACGGGCAGACCTATCATATCCGCTATGAAGTATTCGCCGCGCCCGAGCTTTATATCCTCTCTGGCGGCATAAAAAACGGTGCCGCGCAGGGCAGCGGCAGCCTCAAGGGTGTCGACGCCCGAAAGCTTTGCAAGGACCGCGCCTTTTTGCAGGGAGGCGTGCTCCACCTCCATCGGGACATACTCGCCGTCCTTTTCTATAAACAAACGGCGAAGCGCCGCAAGGTCAGCCGGGGTGTTGCACCGGCTTTCAAGACGCAGATTTCCGCGCACCCCATGGGTGCCGCGGGCAACTGCGCATTCAAGATAATCCGATCTTTTCATACAGTTCTCACTTTATATTGTATTCTGTCAATTGCGCTTTGCGCGTTTTTCAACGTTCCTCCGTACAGTCTGGACACCTTACGCAGTCCGATGAGGTCACGGTATAGTGACCGATGAACTCAATGTCCGCGGCGCTGAGTGTACGGGAGAGATACTCCGTCAGAAACCTGTCCTCAACAGAGGCTTCGCTGACGCCGTTTTTGTGATTATGGCATATGATCACTTTCTGCGCCCGCAGCTGCTGCACCGCCTCGCAAATTCTGCCGCCGTAGTCCTCGCAGCGGAACATTCTGCCGGACGACAAAAGCGATGCGTCTATGACCCGCGAGCGCGAATCGAGATAGACCGCTCCGACGCAGCCGCGCGGCTTTGAGACAAACC
Organism: uncultured Eubacteriales bacterium; assembly: GCA_900555345.1. Next base: position 9,021 of record USKS01000026.1, on the reverse strand, counting down.
ATGTAAAAACGTACAGCATACGGGCAAACTCGCTGTCAAGCGGCTTTGACGCAATGCTGTCTCTGAGAAGTCTCAGGGTCGTATCACACGAAAGGCGCAGAAGCGCCGCGCTTTTCTCACCTATACCGTCCGCTTCGGCAAGACATTTGGCATCGGCGGAGAGTATTCCTCCCGCGCCGAGCGACTCCGCTACCTTGTGTGCCGCGGGATTCGTGTCGCCCTGACGGATACTGTTAAACAGAAGCATTTCAATAAGTTGATAAGTGTCAAAGGCATCTGCGCCGAAGCGCTCGTATTTTGCGCGCATTCTGTTTCTGTGGTTGCAGTGTACATTATCTTCTTTCTTCATTTAAAAATCACTGTCCCTGCTCTGTCAGTTTGTATATCTTAACATAACCCGCCTCGTCGTACAGGGTGTAGTCATCACCCATGGCGGCATACATTTTCGGTGTATGCGAGTCTTTTTCGTAGCGGGTGTCTATAACATAATAATCCGTTTTTTCGTACTCCCCATAGTATTCGGGGCAGGAGTGCAGATCGTCGATGAAATAAAGGTGCGGCACCATATAGCCGTAAGCCGTGACGGACGCGTCCGCGGGTATTTTGCGGATCGCTGCGGCGGTGTCGTTGTATTTCTGCCTGTGCGAATAGTATCGCACGACCTGGTTCTGCGCTTTCGGCACGACGACCGAAGCCGAGAACACCGTGCAAAGGCAAAGCATTGCGCAAAGCACAAAGCGCCTGCGCCGCGCGCTGCTCTCTCCGAGGAAAAGCAGAGCGGAAAATATCATGAGCGCCGCCGTGCCGTATGTGTACTGATAGTCTATGTCAAACTGATACATCCAGCGCGGCATAAGATTTATGACGAGAAGAGGCAGCAGCAGTACGAGCTCCGACGCCCGCTTTCTCAAAAACGGGGCAAACAGCAGCGGGACCGCCGTCCACAGCACGAACTCAAGCTTTTGCCCGGGATATGTCAGCTCGCGAAATGCCTCGGTATCCGCCCCCGCGAATACTTCTCTTATAAGGTAGCCTATATCGGTCACGCAGGTGCGCACCGCCTGCAAAAGTCCGCCGCCGCTCGTATATGCGTAGTTTTCAAAGCGTCCGGACATTATCTCTCCGCCGGAGTGCCGTATCATGGCGCAGGCGAAGAAAAAATACAGAACGGAGACCGCCGCCGTCGCCGCCGCAAGTCCCCTGCGCCTGTTTGTGACGAGCATCCACAGGCAAACGGCGATAACGTAAATAAAAGCGTCCTCTTTGACCGACAGGGTCAGAAGAGAGAAAATTATGATACCCGCCGTGTTTTTCTTCAGCGCAAAGTATACGAGCCACAGAAGAAAAACGCTTAGAAATTTATTTTCGTGAAAATCGTAGAAGCAGCCGTTTGCCATGGTCGGATACAGGGCGAACATCGCCGCCGCCGCAAGGGACGCCCGCTCGGAAAGCCCCAGCTCGCGGCATATGCGCCGCACGGGAAACACCCCCGCGCCAACAACGGCTGCCTGCGCACCGAGAAGATACAGCGGACTTCTGAATATCATGTACCCCGGCAGCAGAAGATAATATACAGGTGAAAAGTGAACGGCAAAGTGGGAAAGATATGTGCTGCGCTCCACCGTTGTATACGGCAGGCCCGTTTTTGCCATCTGCTCAAACATCTGGGCGAAAATGCCGAAATCAAACGCGCCGTGCTGAAAGCTTTTGTATTTTGCCGCCGTGAAGAAAAACACGGCGCCGAAAAATATTAGAAATATCCCCGCAGTGCCGATGATCGCGCTTTTCTTTGAGATATCAGCCCGCACCGCGTCAAGCGCCGAGCTTTTCTCCGCGTGGCGCAGAATAAGCAGCAGCACAAAGGCGATTCCCAAATTAAAATATATGCTGTCCGGCTCCCACACGCACAGCATCACAGACATTACGAGCGACGCGGCAAGCAGAACGCGCCCGATAAGAGCCGGGCTGCGGCGTATAAGTCCCGCGGCGAGAACTGCGAAGAACGAAAGGCAGAACACGAGAGCAAAAAGCCAGACGGGGTATCGGCGGACATATGTAAGCTCGGTAAAATTGCCGCCGCAGAGAAAGACGACGGACGCAGCGACAAGCCCCGCGCAAAGGGCGGCAAAAGCATCGGCTGCCCCAATGCCGCGGGCAGCAAAAAAAGCGCGCGGAGAATGCGTGCCGCTTCTTCGGTTTTCCATGCCGCGCTTTTTCATCCGATGCCTCACTGCTCCTTCTGAAGATCTGATGCGCCGCCGCAGATATCGGGGCGGCACCTTTTTATATTCAACTATATTTTAACCAAATTACTAATAAATGTCAATAGCGGCGGGGCGAATACGGCAGCAGCGGGACTGCTGACTGCCGGGTTTCGGCGAAATATTCGGAAATTCCGCAGGCGGTTTTGTCGACGGAGCGCGCATTGTGTCGAAACACGAATTCAAAGCATGAGCATACACGGCACATCGACTCGGCGAAAAAGCGCATGCGGCAAAAAGCCGCATGCGCCCGGGCTGCATATCAAAGAAGAGGCTGACCGTTTATGACAAGCCTGAAACGCAGATCAAGCTTTTCCGCAGCCTTGCGGCAGAGGATCATTCTGTCCAGAAATATCTCAAAATAGTCCATAATGCTGCCGAACTGCGTGTCGATCTCAAGGGAAAGCGCGATCTCCGTTTTATCCTCGCTTATTATTAGCGAGGACGACGTTGCGGAATAGTTCACCCTGTCGTGTATGTCAAAGCTCGCGATGTCGGTATTGCGCACACGGCTGCGGCGCACGTCCGATTTATCGGCAATGATGAGCGCCGCCGATATATCGTCGATAGGCACGCCTGTGCCCTCGTCGTGGTTGCCTATGGCGGCAACGACTGCCGCCGTCTCGGAAGCGTCCATGCCCATTTTGTCAAGAATACGGAAAGCCATCACCGCGCCGCTCTGGGAGTGATCCACGCGGTTCACAAGGTTTCCTATATCGTGCATATACGCCGCAATGCGGGCAAGCTCGACCTCGCGTGCGTCCTTTCCCAGCGTTTCAAGAATGTATGTGCAGCGCGCGCAGGCAATGCCCACATGGGCAAAGCTGTGCTCGGTGTAGCCGAGAGCGGACAGCGCCTCGTCCGCCTTTTGTATATATGTTTTTATATCCTCGCTGTTTTTTACGTCCTCGTATGTTACCATAACTGTCCTCTTTATTATTTATTTGTCTCTCTTAATTCGGATTTTACACCATAAGCTGCCGCCTGTCAAGCAAGGACGTGTAAAGTCTTTGAAAACTTGTTGACATAAGGGGAAAGCGGCGGTATAATAACCGTAGCGCGCAAGCATATCGGTATTGTCGCGCTGAATTTGTTATTGTGCGCCGCGGCGCATTAAGATACTCTGAAAATGAGGTATTTATCATGAAATGGACTTCGCTCAACGATCTCAGAGAGGCGTTTCTTTCGTTCTTTGAGTCAAAGGGACATCTGCGTCTCAAAAGCTTTTCGCTCATCCCCGTAAACGACCGCTCTCTGCTGCTCATAAACTCCGGAATGGCGCCTATGAAAAAGTATTTCACGGGCGAGGAGGAGCCGCCGAGACACCGTGTCTGTACCTGCCAGAAATGCATACGCACGGGAGACATCGAAAACGTGGGCATAACCGCGCGCCACGGCACGTTTTTCGAGATGCTGGGCAACTTCTCCTTCGGCGACTATTTCAAAAACGAGGCTATAGCGTGGAGCTGGGAGTTCCTTACGAAAACGCTTGAGATCCCCGCAGAGCTTCTGTATCCCTCCGTCTACGAAAAGGACGACGAGGCATACTCCATCTGGAGAGACAAAATAGGCGTCAGCGAAGACCACATCGTGCGTCTGGGTAAATCGGACAACTTCTGGGAGCACGGCAGCGGTCCCTGCGGTCCCTGCTCCGAAATATATTTTGACCGCGGGCTGAAATACGGCTGCGGTAAGCCCGACTGCGGTCCCGGCTGCGAGTGCGACAGGTTTATCGAAATCTGGAACAACGTGTTCTCCCAGTTCAACAACGACGGAGAGGGCAACTATACCGAGCTTGCCACAAAAAATATCGATACCGGCATGGGTCTTGAGCGCCTTGCCTGCGTAATGCAGGGCGTGGACAACCTTTTCGAGGTGGACACCATACGCAGCGTGCTTGATACGGTATGCAGGCTTGCCGACTACACCTACGATACCGACGCGAAGAAAGATATATCCGTGCGCGTTATAACCGACCATATCAGAAGCGCAAGCTTTATGATATGCGACGGCGTCAGCCCCTCCAACGAGGGACGCGGCTACGTTCTGCGCAGACTTCTGCGCCGCGCCGCGCGCCACGGCAGACTGCTCGGCATTTCCGGCGCGTTTCTCGGCGATCTCTGCGACGTTGTTGTGGAGCAGAGCGGCGGCGCATATCCCGAGCTTGTACAGAAAAAAGACTATATCAAAAAGATCATCTCCATGGAAGAGGAGCGCTTTGACGCCACCATCGACGCAGGTCTTTCAATACTCTCCGGCTTCATCGCCGACTGCGCGAAGGACGGCAAAAAGGTGCTCTGCGGCGAGGATGTGTTCAAGCTTTACGACACATTCGGCTTCCCTCCGGATCTTACGGCGGAGATCGCCGCTGAAAACGGTCTTGAGACCGACAGCGTGCGCTTCAAAGAGCTTATGGACGAGCAGAAGCAGCGCGCAAGAGCGGCAAGAGCCGATCTTTCCAGCTGGGAGGGCGCAAAGAAGGGCGTTCTCGCAGATATTGCCAAAACAGAGTTCACCGGTTACGGAAATACTGAAAGCGAAGGCTGCGTTCTCGCGCTTCTGGGCGACGACGGCAAGGTAGCTGCTGCCGGTGAGGGCGATGAAATAAGCGTCATTCTTGACAAAACTCCTTTCTACGGCGAGGGCGGCGGTCAGGTAGGCGATGTGGGTTATATCCGCAGCGCCGGCGCCGAGCTTGAAGTAACCGACACAAAGAAAGAGGACGGCGTATATATCCACATATGCACCGTCAGAAGCGGAGATATTCACGAGGGCGACAGCGTTACGGCAAGCGTCTGCCCCGACGTGCGCGCCGCAACGGAGCGCAACCATTCCGCGGCACACCTGCTTCAGGGCGCGCTGCGCAAGGTGCTCGGCAGCCACGTTGAGCAGCAGGGCTCTTATGTGGACAGAAACGAAGTGCGCTTTGACTTTTCTCACTTTGCCTCTCTCACGGCTGAGGAGCTTTCCGCAGTAGAGACAGAGGTCAACCGCGCGATCCTCGAGGGCGTTCCCGTTGTGACCGTTGAGACCGACATTGAAAGCGCAAGAGCAGCAGGCGCTATGGCGCTGTTCGGCGAAAAGTACGGAAAAACCGTAAGAATGGTCAAGATGGGCGAATATTCCACCGAGCTTTGCGGCGGTACCCACGTTGACAACACAGCAAAGATAGGCCTTTTCAGAATAGTTTCCGAATCCTCCGTTGCGGCGGGCGTACGCAGAATATGCGGCGTTACGGGTCTCGGCGTTCTCGCGCTTCTCGATAAGAAAGAAAAGCTCATCTCCGACACGGCAAAGGCGCTCAAAGCGGGCAACCCCGCGGACGCACCGGCGCGCGCGGCACAGCTGGGCACAGAGGTCTCGGCGCTTAAGAAAGAGATAGAAGCGCTGAACTCAAAGATCGCGGGCTCGCAGCTTGACAGTCTGCTCGCTTCCGGCGAGTCGGTCGGCACGCTGAAGCTCTGCACCGCCGATCTCGGAAACGCCGGGGTCGAAGCGGCAAGAGCCCTCGGCGATAAGCTGCGCGACAAAGATCCCTCCGCAGTTGCGGTTCTTGCCATACACGACGGCTCAAAGCTGAACTTTATCGCCTGCTGCGGATCAGACGCGGTCAAGGCAGGCGCGCACGCGGGCAGGATCGTCGGCGCGGTCGCCGCGGTATGCGGCGGTAAGGGCGGCGGACGTCCCGACAGCGCCATGAGCGGAGGCTCCGATGTTTCCAAGGTGCCCGAGGCGCTGAAGGCGGCAAAGGATATCCTTTCCTCCATGCTGAAATAATTCATCCCGAAAATGAAAAGCGAAGACAAAATAAAGCTCGTCACCCCCACTGCCGATCTCAGCGAAGAGATCGAAGATTTCAGACGCGACTTTCTCACGGTCGGCGGCTCAATGGACGGCTGCGGATCCCTGCGCCGCTTTGAAAAAGCCTGCGACTGGCTCGATTGGCTGAAAATGATGAGCAGCGAGGAGACCGTGCCGCCGGGCAAGGTGCCTACGGTGCAGTTTGCGGCAGTGCGGGAGAGCGACGGCAAAATGGTCGGCGTGCTTGAAATACGCAGGCGCCTCAACGATCATCTGGAAAAGTATGCGGGTCATATAGGCTACTCCGTGCGCCCGTCCGAGCGTCGGCACGGCTACGGAACGCAGATGCTGCGTCTCGCTTTGCCCATATGCGCAAGGCTGGGACTTTGCCGCGTGCTCGTCTGCTGCCTTACGGATAACGAGGGCAGCCGCAAAATAATCACAGCCTGCGGCGGAGTGTACGAGAGTACCGTACACGAGCCGGACAGAAATATCGATCTGGAGCGCTATTGGATAGATACCGTCATATAGAGCTTTGAAAGCCGAAAGGCGAGGGCCTTTCACAGAAAAAACCGCCGAGAGGCGGTTTTTTCTTTGAGTACTGTCAGAAGATCGGCAGGGCTGTGCGCAAAATTCGCGAATTCGGGTAAGGTACGTATGCGCGGCGGCGCCCGTGGGACGGATACTGTATTTGCGTATTGTTATCCGCGGAATACTGTGGTATACTGGATATGCAAAACGCTGCGCCCGGCACAGGCGATCTTACCGTTGTCCGCGCTGCAGCGAAACGGGGCAGCTATCGTCACAGCGGTATTATTTTGCGGCACGCCCCGCTGCGTTCGGAGAATATTTCATGGATATAAGAGAAAACGATAAATGGCTGGAGTTTGCGATACGCATACAAAGCATCGCGCAGGCGGGGCTTCAGTACGGCATGGATAAATACGACCGTGAGCGCTATGAGGAGCTGCGGCGCATCGCCGCAGAAATGGCGGCGGAGAAAACCGACGTCAGCGCCGACAAGATCTACGGACTTTTCTGCAATGAATCGGGCTATCAGACCCCGAAAACAGATACGCGCGCCGCAGTTTTCAAAGACGGTAAAATACTTCTTGTTCACGAGAAAAACGGTACTTGGTCGTTGCCCGGCGGCTGGTGCGACGTTGATCAGTCCGTCGCTTCAAACACAGTTAAAGAAGTGCGCGAGGAAACGGGACTTATTGTGCGCGCCGAGAGGGTGATAGCCGTTCAGGACTGGCGCAGGCACAATGCGGTGAACTATCTGTACGGAGTTATCAAAATATTTGTGTACTGTGTATGTGAGGGCGGCGAGTTTTGCGAAAATATCGAAACAAGCGAGATGGGATATTTTGATCGTGACGCGCTGCCGAAAAACCTTGCAATAGAAAAGACCACGGCGGAGCAGATCGGCATGTGCTTTGACTTTCTCGAAAATACGGACGCACCGGCGCTGTTCGACTGACCGCGGCACGGCATTTCGGCGCGTATACGGAGGATCATATGGAGTTTTGCGAAAAATTGCAGGAGCTGCGAAAGAGCAGAGGTCTCACTCAGGAGGAGCTTGCGGAAAAGCTGTACGTTTCACGAACGGCGATCTCCAAATGGGAGTCGGGCAGGGGTTTCCCGAGTATTGACTCCGTCAGGGCAATATCAAAGTTTTTTTCCGAGTCACTTGACGAGCTGTTTTCGGACGATGCCATACTCACCGTCGCAAAGGCCGACAGCGCGGAAAAAGAGCGGCGCACGCGCACGCTTGTTTTCGGGCTTCTGGACTGCTGCGCGGCGCTTTTGCTGTTTTTGCCCCTTTTCGGACAGAGTCGGGCTGACGGCGTCTCGGTCGGCGTATCTCTTTTGTCTCTTTCGGCACGTCCCTATGTAAAAACCGTAAGTCTTGTTCTGACATTTGCCGCAGTGCTGTGGGGCGTTGCCGTTCTTGCGCTTCAGAATATCAGAAACAAAACATGGGCGCGCCTCTGCCCCCTTGTATCCGCGCTTCTCGGAGCCTGCGCCGCGGTTTTCTTTATGCTGTGCAGACAGCCTTATGCGGCTGTATTTGTTTTCGTGCTCCTGATTATAAAGACGGCGCTTCTCTTAAAACGTCGATGATACGGAACGTGTCGCTGCCGTGACGGTGCGTTTCTTGAGTTTTCCTCGTCCTTTCGGCAAAATGTATTCAGGCTATGGCCGAATACTTTCAAAGGACAGAAGAAAAAATGAAAAGATCAGTCAAAAAACTCTTTGTGCTCTCCGGAGCGCTGCTCACTCTCTTTGTGCTGTGGACGGCTGCCGTCTGCTTTATCGACGTGCAGCCTATAGGTCCCGACGGCTCGTCCGTTGGGCTTGCGGCGCTGAACGCTGCGTTTCAGAAGACGCTCGGCGTCAACATGACGCTGTACGAAATTACGGATTGGCTGGGCATAGTACCGCTTTGCTTTGTCTGCGGCTTTGCACTGCTCGGGCTTATACAGCTTATAAAAAGAAAAAGCTTTCGCAGGGTGGATCCAGATATCCTTGTCCTGGGCGCGTTTTACACAGCGGTATTTGCGGCGTATATTGGATTTGAAGCGCTTTCTCCGAACTTTCGTCCCGTGCTTATCGAAGGACGGCTGGAGGCCTCGTATCCTTCGTCCACCACATTGCTTGTGATGTGCGTCATCTCCACCGCAATGATGCAGCTTAAGCGGCGCATAAAGCGCCCGTGGATAAGAACCGCGGTGCTTTGCACCCTCGGCGCTTTCTGCGTATTCATGCCGACGGCGAGACTTATCTCCGGCGTTCACTGGTTCAGCGACATAGTCGGCGCATTGCTTCTCAGCGCGGGTCTTGTCACTTTGTACGCCGCGGCGGTGGGCTGCTTCAAAAAGAGAAGCAAATGATTCTAAGCACCGAAATATAAGAACTGTCTCTTATACACATCTCCGAGCCCACGAGACTAAGG
>USKS01000025.1 GCA_900555345.1 uncultured Eubacteriales bacterium | reverse complement strand
GGGCTCGGAGATGTGTATAAGAGACAGCAGGAAGACGGTCTGTATGATACGCTTGTAAAACACCGCAGCCAGTGCGACGGATTTTCGAACGCTTTGGCGCTCATGTACAGGATCACCGGCATCGAATGCGCGGAAAAGACCACATACGACCATACATGGCTCAGCTTTTGCGCCGACGGCGTCTGGTACAACGCCGACCCGACGTGCGACTGTCACTATGAGGACACGCAGAGGGCGGAAGATATTTGTTACGGATTCGGATTTTCGGACGAGTACACACGCGCGAAATTTGACTATGACTATATTGCCCCCGTGTGTACCGAAGATCTGCTTTACAAGAATATCAAAAGCGCCGCGGTCGGTGAGGATGCGGAAAACATAGATAAACTCATGGCGTCCGTCTCCGAACACGGCGGCGAGTACGGCTTTATAAAGGTCTCGAAGAAGGACTACGCTCAGGTCTACGACGGCATAATGCAGCGCTCGGACAGGATCGGCGACCGCGTACCCACAAAGATCTTTTACATTCAGGCGTGGGAATACAGAAGCTGCTACGTTATAGCCTTGTTCGATACGGAGCTGTGGCACTGAAAACTTAAATGTAAACTTTTTATGAACGCAGAATACGCTATTGCAATAGCCTGTATTATATGGTAAAATAATTAGCACGCGCAGTGCGCGATATAACACACATACGGCTTGACCGCTGCCGGTGCCGCAATGCGGCTGCAGCGCTTTCCCGTATGGTGGAAAAACCGAAGGAGGACATAAAAATGTCTGTTGTTTCAATCAAACAGCTTCTTGAGGCGGGCGTACATTTCGGTCACCACACAAGACGCTGGAACCCTAAGATGGCTGAGTACATCTTCACCGAGCGTAACGGCATCTACATCATCGACCTTCAGAAGACCATCAAGAAGTTCGAAGAAGCGTATATGTTCGTTCGCGACACTGCTGCCGCAGGCGGCAAGATCCTGTTCGTAGGTACCAAAAAGCAGGCAAGCGACGCTATCCGCGAGGAGGCTGAGCGCTGCGGTCAGTACTTTGTAAACGTTCGTTGGCTCGGCGGTATGCTCACCAACTACAAGACCATCAAGACCAGCATCGCAAGACTTCAGAACCTTGAAAAGATGCAGGCAGACGGCACATTCGATATGCTTCCCAAGAAGGAAGTTGCCGCTCTCCAGAAGGAAATGCTCACTCTCGAGCGCAACCTCGGCGGTATCAAGGAAATGGGCGGTCTTCCCGATGCGGTATTTATCGTTGACCCCAGAAAAGAGCACAATGCCGTTCTTGAGGCAAAGAAGCTCGGTATCCCCGTTGTTGCTATCGTAGATACAAACTGCGACCCCGATGATGCTGACTACGTTATCCCCGGCAACGACGACGCTATCCGCGCTATCCGTCTTATCTCCTCCGTACTTGCCGACGCGGTTATCGAGGGCAAGCAGGGCGAGCAGCTTACCGAGGACGCTGAGGCAGAAAAGACCGAGGCTGAGGAAGAAGAGGCAGCTGCCGAGTAATTCCGGCACAGCCGCGGACGGCACATATAAGCGGCCGCATCTTGATTTAACAGATAAGGAGATTATATAAAATGGCAGCTATTACAGCAAAAATGGTTTCCGAGCTCCGCGCAAAGACCAATGCCGGCATGATGGAGTGCAAAAAGGCTCTCTCCGAGGCAAACGGCGACTTTGACGAGGCAGCAAAGATCCTCCGTGAGAGAGGACTTGCAGGCGCTGCAAAGAAGGCAGGCAGAATCGCAGCAGAGGGTATTGTTGACATTATGGTAGACGGCGACAAGGCTGTTATCATCGAGGTCAACACCGAGACAGACTTTGCTACAAAGAACGAAGTATTCAAGGAATTCGTCACCGGCGTTGAAAAGGCTATCATAGCAAACAATCCCGCTGATGTTGACGCACTTCTTGCTCTTGATTTTGAGCCCGGTCTTACCATAGACGAAAAGCTCAAGGAGATGATCGGTTCCGTTATCCGCGAGAACATGAGCATCCGCCGTTTCGCTCTTATAGAGGGCACTACCGCCACTTACGTTCACGGCGGCGGCGCCGCAGGCGTTATCGTTAAGTTCAACGCAGACGACGCTGCAAAGTCCAATGCGGGCTTCGCAGAGTTCGCAAAGAACATCGCTCTTCAGATCGCGGCAGGCAATCCCCCCTCTTACGTTACCCGTGACGAGGTTCCCGCTTCCGCTGTTGAAGAGGAGAAGCAGGTCATACTCAACACTATAAAGAACGATCCCAAGAACGCAAACAAGCCCGAGGCTATCCTTGAAAAGATGGTACAGGGCAAGATCGGCAAGTTCTATGAGAGAGTTTGCCTTGTTGACCAGGCATACGTCAAGGACGACGCTATCACCGTAGGCAAGTACATTGCCAACTGTGCAAAAGAGTTCGGCGGAAACATTTCCGTTGACAGCTTTGTTCTCTACGAGATGGGCGAAGGTCTTGAAAAGAAAGAGGATAACTTCGGTTCCGAGATCGCGGAACTGCTTAAGTGATCCAAAAGGGAAAAGTAAAAGCTCCGGCGGCTGCCGGAGCTTTTTTGCGCGTATATAAAAGCGGCATACACGAAGCGTTTCGCGTATGCCGCTTTGAGTTATATTCAGTCCTTTGCCGCACTTATAAGCGGAGAGTATTTGCGGATACGTTTGTTTGATGAGAAAATCGAGATAAGCACCGCGGCGAGAACTATTGCGACCGCTGCCTGCAGTCCGTTTCCCGGCAGATCCGCGACGGCAACTCCGCGATCGTACAAAATCCACTCGAAAACAAAATATCCGCCGACCATAACTGCTTCGGAAGCAATGGCGCATACAACGGTCATGACTGTTCTGACAATGGCCTTTTTATTTACGAAGCAGCGCATAAGAAGTCCGAAGCACAGCGCCACAAGACCTTTGATGATAAATGTGGCGGGGGCGTATACGACATACGAGAGGATAACGTCGGACAGCGCCGAGCCGACGGCGGCAGCAAGCGCTCCCCAAAGGGGACCTGCAAAGAACGCGGTGCACATGACAAGCGCGTCACCGAGGTTTGCATACCCGTTCCCCGGCAGTGGGATGGATATAAGCGTTGCCGCGCAGCAAAGCGCCGCAAGCATAGCCGATTTTACAAGAGTTTTGACGTGCCTGTTCATGAGAATGCCTTCCTATATTTACATTTTTTATAATTATAATAGCTTGACAACCAAGTGTCAAGTAATTATAATTACATTAATAGGTTGTACTGTTTTATGACCGTTTTACAGAAAAATAAACAGGAGAAAAGGCAAAAATGAAAACTATTAAAGACAGACAGGTACTCGTAGCAGCCGATTTTGCAGGCGTTGAACTGAAAAACGCAGTTGTTGAGCATCTTGAGAAGAACGGATGGACCGTTACCGATATCGGCGTTAAAACCGTTGACGAAAAGAACCCCGAAATGTTCCACCGCATCGGTCTGCGCGTCGGCGCAAAGATCGCGGAGGGCGAGTTTGAGCGCGCGCTTCTGTTCTGCGGCACCGGTATGGGCATACATATAGCAGCGTCCAAGTGCCCCCACGTACATGCTGCAGTCGTTGAAAGCCCCCACGCGGCTCTTCGCGCCATCACAGGCAATAACGTAAACGTTCTCGCCATGGGCGGCACATGGATAGGTAAGGGCATGGGCATCGACATCGCGGACGCTTACCTTTACCACAATCTCGGCGACGGCTACGAGTGGTGGCCCAATTTCTACGAGTTCCACAAGTTTGCATATGACGAACTTGACAACTTCGACTACGAGACCTTCAAGAAGAACGGCTTCACATTCCCCGAGGCTCCCGATCTCCCGCTTGAAGCGTGCGAGAAGCCCGATGAGCTTAAGAGCCTTTGATCTCCCCATAACCACATGACGGTTTGCCTCCGCAAAAACCGGCTGCTGCCGGCCTTTTGCGGAGGCTTTTTCAAAAATTGCAGAGGTGTACTTTGAGAGAGTTTGGAAGAATACCCGAAGAAGTTTTTGCCGAAGCTGAAAAATTCGGTGTGCCGAGAGGCGATATAGTCGCGGCAGCAGCATCGGACAGGGACGCGGACGGCACATATTGCGATAACTGGATACTTGTAACGGACAGAGAGATCGTGCTTGTGGGCGGTATTCAGGCGGTCGTTCCCAAAACACGGCGGCGCATGGGCGACCCGCGCCGCCTTACGGTTAAGTTTACAAAGGTTTCGGCAAAGCATATAGACCGCACAAGGCTTTCCGACTACAGAGTGGATGTTATAATGTCCGGCTGCACGCTGAGTGCACGCAGCAGCGAAACGGGAAACAGCGAGATCATAACCTTTCTCACCCGCGACAGGGAGAAAAGCATGGAAAAGCTGTGCGCTTTTCTGAACGGCGGTGAGAAACCGGAAAACGGGCATAAAGAAAAGCATCATGCAGAGAATGCTCCTATGGGTCCCGGAGGACCCGGCGGACCCGGCGGACCGGGAGGACCAGGCGGGGGTCCCGGCGGCGGAGACGATGAAGAGTCGGACGACGGACTGTACTGCCCGAAATGCGGAAGAAAATATCCCGACCCGCACGCAAAGATCTGTCCGCACTGCGCGGGACGCATGAGCGTTATAGCAAGGCTTATGAGCTTTGCCAAAAAGTACCGCATGAGTGTGCTTGCAACGCTTGTAACCATGGGGCTGACAGCCGCCCTCGGCGTCATATCGCCGTACATCAGCTCGCAGTTTTTTTACGATAAGGTACTGAGCGTGGGCGGCGAGTTTTACGGGCAGGTGCTGCTTGTTATTTTCATGATCGCTGCGCTGCGAATAATGTCGCTTCTTGTCGAAATGCTTTCGGGCGTAATAACCGCAAGGGTTGTGCCGGGAATCGTATATGATCTGAAAAAGACCATATTCAATTCCATCGAAAGGCTTTCGCTTTCGTATTTCACAAATCGGCACACCGGCGCGCTGATGAATCAGGTGGACTCTGACGCAAACACCATATATTGGTTTTTCGTTGACGGACTGCCTTACTTCATTGTAAATTTTATTCAGACCGTTGCGGTCGCGGTCATAATGTTCGTGATAGACTGGCGGCTGTCGCTTATAGCCGTGGCGTTCTGCCCGCTGGCGATGCTGGCTGTAAAATGGCTATTCGGCGTAATGCATAAGCTGCGCGCCAAAAGCTACTCCGCATCGCGTTCCATGTCTGGACTTCTGTCCGACGTGCTCGGCGGTGCGAGAGTTGTAAAGGCTTTTTCCAGAGAAAAAGAAGAAATCTCGCGCTTTAATGTGAAAAGCAGCGATTTTGCACTGGCGGACAGACGCTCAAACGGCTTTGAATCCGTCATGTTTCCGTGTGTTACGTTTATCTTTGTTATAAGCTCGGTACTTGTGACCGGAGTCGGCGGCTGGCTTGTAATAGACGGCAGCCTTACATACGGCAAGCTGTTGTCTTTTCTCGCGTACACTTCCATGCTGTATTCTCCGCTTGTGTTCTTTGTGGATATAACTCAGTCCATGACAAGCTGCTTTAATGCCACATACCGCCTTATGGAGGTAATGGATGCAGAGCCTGAGGTCAAAGAGTGCGAAAAGCCGATAGAACTTGAAAATGTCGGCGGCAGCATCCGTTTTGAAAATGTCACCTTCGGCTATGATAAAAGCCGCAGCGTTATAAACGACGTGTCGATCGATGCCCCCGCGGGCTCGAAGATCGGTATCGTAGGGCATACGGGCGCGGGAAAATCGACAATTGCCAATCTTCTCATGCGTCTGTACGATCCGGACAAAGGACGGATACTTATAGACGGGCATGATCTGAGAGAGCTGTCGTTTGACACGCTGCATAAAAATATCGCCATAGTTTCTCAGGAATCCCATCTTATTCCGGGTACCGTACTTGACAATATCCGATATGCCGCTCCGGAGGCGACGGTAGACGACGTTGTCAGCGCGGCGAAAGCTGCCGGCGCGCATGAGTTTATAGTAAAGCTTCCGGATGGGTATATGACAAAGCTGGGCTGGGGACATAAGGAGCTTTCCGGCGGAGAGCGTCAGCGTATATCCATTGCCCGTGCTATCCTCAGAGACCCGAAGATACTTATACTTGACGAAGCTACAAGCGCTATGGATACGCGCACGGAGCGCGCGATACAGGCATCTCTTGAAAAGCTTTGCCGCGGGCGAACGACTATCATGATAGCGCACCGTCTGTCGACTCTGCGCGACTGCGAAAAGCTGTACGTTATAGAACACGGCAGCGTTGCCGAAAGCGGAACGCATGCGCAGCTCATAAGACAAAAGGGAATATATTTCAAATTGTACACGCTTCAGTATGAGGCGCTTAAAAACGCGGGAGTAGAGGAGTGATTGAAGTAATGGATACAGCAAATGAAAAAGTATCGGCACAGGCGACTGTTGCGCTGTCGGAGGCGGCGGGCATAAGCTTTCTCACACCCGAAAACTGCCGCTTTGAAAGACGCGGAGATTTTACGGGCGCAAAACTGTCCTCGGGCGGGGAAGCGAAAGACTGTGACAGAGTGTGGTTCCACCGCTCGTTTCCGTATAAGCTGCCGTGGGAGTATATATCCGTACAGGACGGCGACGGCGAGGAAATTGGACTTATACGCCGCGTTGACGATTTTTCGCCGGAGCAGCGGGAAATCATAAGATACGAGCTCGACCGCAAGTATTACACCCCGAGAATTACGAAAATACACTCGCTTAAGGAAATGCACGGCACGTCGTTCTGGAAGTGTAATACCGACGCGGGCGAGCTGGAATTCACGCTTCAGGATACCTCCCGCAGCATATCGGTAATAGACGGCGACAAAGCTGTCATTGTCGATGCGAACGGAAACAGATATGAAATATCCCCGATTTCGGCACTTGACAAAAAAAGCATGAGAAAGCTTGAAATTTATTTGTAATAATGAAAAACAGAAATGAAACCGTAATTGCAAAAACCGACTTCGATCTTGACCGCGGCTGCGGCAAAACACCGCTGCGCGGCACGGCTGTACTGTACGGCGATCGGGCGGAGATAAAAACAAGCGGTGAGGCTCTTGTACTGGACACTTCACGTGCCGTATCATGCCGTATAAACCGAGGGATCGGCTGCGTTTCCCTTGAAGCTGTAACAAACGGCGGTTATATACTTATCTGCCGCGGCACAATGGAATATCTCGATAATTTCTGCAGATGCCAAAGAAGTATGAACGCTTATTTGAAGCAGAGATCATGCGAGACAGCCGCGGCTGAAACTGCAGATTCGGAGGCAAAGTGCGGCTCTGCTTCGGACTCAGCCGCGAGCACCGCCGCCTGCGGCGATGCCGACTCCGTCGGTGCAGGGCGTATCTGCCCGAAATGCCGCCGTCCGCTACCGCCGGGCAGCACGGTCTGCCCGAAATGCGCACCGAAGAAACAGTATTTAAGGCGTTTGTGGAAAATGGCAAAGCCGTACCACGGATATATATATTCCTCGGTAGTACTGTATTTTATAATAGCAGGGCTTCAAATGCTGCATCCGTACGTCAACCGTATCCTGGTGGACGACTACATCAAGGCTGATACCATGCCCGTTCCGGCGCAGTATATAATTGTCGTTGCAATGCTGCTCGCGGTTCAGGTGGCGGCGCGCCTTCTTACAATGCTGCGCTCATACCTGCAGACCCTGTCTGCAAGCAAAGTTATAGTAATGCTTCGGTCGGTGACCTTTGAAAAAATAGAAAGCATGTCCCTTTCCCGCATATCAAAGCGCACCTCCGGTGAGCTTATAAACAGGGTCACAAGCGATACGGGTCAGATACAGCAGTTTATATCAAGTGAAATAGGCAGCTCTGCCGAGAATATACTCATGCTTGTCGGCATAACCGTGCTGCTTATTACATATGACTGGCGGCTTGCGCTCATGGTGCTGCTGCCTGCCCCGCTTGTCATGCTTTCGCACAGGCTTATGTGGGAATATCTCGGTAAACGCTACGGTAGGCAGTGGATGCTCAGGTCACGTGCAAGCACCGTTCTGCACAATGCTTTTTCGGGCATACGTGTGGTAAAATCCTTCGGCACGGAGGAGTATGAGAAAGAGCGTTACGACAGCGCCATATCGGAAGAGCGCAAAACACAGACTTCCAATGAAACGTTTTTTGCGCTTACATGGCCGGTTACAAGCTTTTTTATGGGACTCGGAGAGTTTTTCCTTTTGTATTTTGTGGGAAACAAAATTCTTGACGGCACAATGACTCTCGGAGAAATGCAGCAGTTTTCCATCTATGTATCCATGATATACGGCCCTCTGCGCTGGATGTCCGGACTTACGAGGCGGCTCAGCTATACCATGACGTCCGTTGCAAAGGTCTTTGACGTTATCGACGAGGAAAGCGACGTTTCGGACAAAGCGGGTGCTGTGGATACCGACGCTTGCGGAGAAATTGAAATAGATAACGTAAGCTTCGGATACGACGGCTCTGCAGAGGTTCTGAAAAACGTAGATCTTACGATCCGCCCCGGAGAGATGATAGGCATAGTAGGCCGCTCGGGTGTCGGTAAATCAACGCTTATAAATCTCATAATGCGCCTGTACGACCCCGACGAGGGAGAGATACGCATAGGCGGAGTTGACATAAGAGATATAAAGCAGGAGTCCCTGCGGCACCATATGGGAGTAGTTCTTCAGGAGACCATGTTGTTTGGCGGAACGCTGTATGAGAATATCGCTTATGCAAAGCCGGGGGCGAGCGCCGAGGAGGTCATAAACGCCGCAAAGCTTGCGGGCGTGCACAAATTTGCCGTGCGGCTCAGCGACGGGTACGATACCGTGATCGGCGAAAAGGGATATACGCTCTCCGGCGGAGAGCGGCAGAGGGTCGCCATTGCAAGGGCGCTTCTGCACGACCCGCGCATACTCATTCTTGACGAGGCGACCAGTGCCCTTGATACGGAGACGGAAAAAGACATTCAGGACGCGCTGCAAAAGCTTATTGCGGGCAGAACCACCATTGCAATAGCCCACAGACTTTCCACCCTGCGCAACGCCACAAGACTTGTGGTGCTTGATAAGGGCACCGTTGCCGAGGTGGGAACGCACATGGAGCTTATGAAGAAAAAAGGACTGTACTACGAACTCGTCATGGCGCAAAGACAGATGTCTAAAATGGTAAGGGTGCAGCCGTCGGCGTGATGTGATGCTCGGACGTAAGCCGCGCTGCGGCTTTACAGTCAGAAAACTCCAAAGAAAAAAGAGCAAAAATTCCGAAAGGAATTTTTGCTCTTTTGTTTTGGCTGAAAAATCAGAACTCGGCTGTGCCGGTCGTTCTGGGGTAGGGGATAACGTCGCGGATGTTTGACACGCCCGTGAGGTACATGATGATACGCTCAAAGCCGAGGCCGTAGCCCGCATGCTTTGTAGAACCCCAGCGGCGCAGGTTGACGTACCAGTAGTAGTCTTCCTCTTTCATGTTGAGCTCCTTCATACGCTCGAGCAGCACATCGAGGCGCTCCTCTCTTTGGCTGCCGCCGATGATCTCGCCGACACCGGGGACAAGCAGATCCATTGCGGCAACGGTCTTTCCGTCGTCGTTGAGACGCATGTAGAAGGATTTGATCTCCTTGGGATAGTCCGTAACAAATACGGGCGCGCCGAATACCTTTTCGGTGAGGTATCTCTCATGCTCGGTCTGCAGATCGCAGCCCCAGCTTACGGGATATTTGAAGTTCTCACCGCTCTCTTCCAGAAGCTTTACAGCCTCGGTGTAGGTAACGGTCTTATAGTCTGCATCGCGAAGCGCGCTGAGACGCTCAATAAGTCCCTTGTCAACAAAGCTGTTGAAGAAGTTCAGCTCGTCCGGACAGGTGTCCATAACATGGTTGATTATATATTTGATCATGTCCCATGCGAGCACCATGTCGTCATGCAGATCGGCAAAGGCAATTTCGGGCTCTATCATCCAGAACTCCGCGGCGTGGCGCGCGGTGTTGGAGTTTTCCGCACGGAAGGTGGGACCGAAGGTGTATATACTGCCGAAAGCCTGCGCAAATGTCTCGCCCTCAAGCTGACCGGAAACTGTAAGACCCGTAGTCTTTTTGAAGAAATCCTGAGTGTAGTCGACGCTGCCGTCTTCGTTTCTCGGCGGGTCGTTTATGTCAAGAGTGGTAACTCTGAACATCTCGCCCGCGCCCTCGCAGTCGCTGCCGGTTATAAGGGGCGTATGAACATACACAAAGCCTCTCTGATGGAAAAACGAATGGATGGCAAAAGCCCCCTCGCTGCGAACACGGAACACCGCGGAGAAAAGGTTCGTGCGCGGCCTGAGATAAGCTATCTCGCGCAGATACTCAACGGAGTGGCGCTTTTTCTGCAGAGGATAGTCGGGACCTGAGATGCCCTCGACCTCAACGCTTTCCGCTTTAAGCTCAAAGGGCTGCTTTGCTTCCGGAGTGAGAATAATGCTGCCGGTAACGGAAACTGCGGAGCCAACGTTAAGCTTGGTGACCTCTTTGAAATTATCGACCTTGCTTTCCTCATAAACAACCTGCAAATTGGAGAAGCAGGTGCCGTCGTTAAGTTCGATAAAGCCTACGGATTTGGAGTTGCGGGAGGTACGCAGCCAGCCGCAAATCTTAACCGGCTCTGCGGCGTACTTTTCCGGAGAGGCAAAAACAAGCCTCAGCTCCGTTCTTTTCATTTCAGATCACCTCAAATAAATAATAATATACACCTTAATATAGCACAGGGACAAAGAATTTGCAAGATAAATATTTGTAAATTTCACGGAATGGGCTTGGCGGGGCAAAATAGCCTTGATAGAATTGCGATTATATGTTATTATAATATAATCTCTTATAATAAATTATAATATAGGGAGGCAAAAAATGGCTTCACTTTCGGATAATCTTAATGCACGCCAGGTGGAGGCGGTTATTCATAAGGACGGACCCATGCTCGTGCTCGCGGGAGCGGGCTCCGGCAAAACAACGGTGCTCATAGCAAGGGTTGAGCGGCTTATAGAGAGCGGCGTTCGTCCATGGAACATTCTTACCATCACGTTTACCAACAAGGCCGCCGATGAGCTTAAAAACCGCCTTGTGGCGAAGCTCGGAACGGAGGCGGCGGATGTTTTCGCTTCCACATTCCACAGTATGTGCGTGCGT
Organism: uncultured Eubacteriales bacterium; assembly: GCA_900555345.1. The sequence continues at coordinate 175 of USKS01000025.1, read as the reverse complement.
ATTCTGCGCCGGGACGGCGAAAAAATAGGTATTCCCAAAAGCTTCACCATATACGACGCGGACGACAGCCTTCGCGTGGTGAAAAAATGCCTCAAGGCGATAAATCTTGATGAAAAGCAGTTCGCACCCCGCCCCCTGTCTCTTATACACATCTCCGAGCCCACGAGACTAAGGC
>USKS01000024.1 GCA_900555345.1 uncultured Eubacteriales bacterium | reverse complement strand
CGGGCGGCGCATACGGGCGAAAGCAGCGCTGCCGGCATAAACGCTGACGCAAGAACCACCGAACCGCCGCATCCCGACAAGAGTGCGGACGAGGTTTCCGCGGCGGATGTGGGAGACAGCCGAAAGGACGGCACCATTGCGGGCGCGGGCAGTGTCGGCGGGGCAGAGAAAAATGTTTCGGAGCCCTCTGCGGCGGCGTATGACGGCGCCTGCGGCGACAAGCCGTCGTATGTGGCATATAAAGCCGTGCACGGCGGTCGTGATCCGCTTGCTGCATTTGTGCCCGTTGAGAGAGACCGCGAGGATATACCGCGTCAGATCGCAATAGATGCGCCCGCAGCGGAGAAAACCGTGGGTGCTGCACAGTCTACGGTCGGTATGTCTGACAGTGCCGATATCGGAAGCGGGAAAAACAGCTTTGCTGCAGACGAAGATATAAACAAAAGCGACACCGACGGCGCGGAGGCATCGGACGGCAGCCGTGACGAGAGCATACCGGAGTATACGATCCTCGGCGAGGCGTACAACTGCTACGTGATACTTCAGCTTTCCGACAGGCTGCTTATCGTGGATAAGCACGCGGCGCACGAGAGAATACTGTTTGACGAGCTTTGCCGCCGCATGAAGGAAAAAGAGCGCCGCTCACAGATACTCATGTTTCCGATCACCGTAAGCCTTTCGGAGGATGAAATTCCCGTTCTTGAGGAATACGGCGACAGCATAAAGTCCATAGGCTTTGCTTATACCGTTGACGTGCCGAAGCGGGAGCTTAACATAAGCGAGATTCCGCAGGAGCTTTCGCGCGACGCCGCAAAGGACATGATGGAAGAGCTTTTGTCATCTCTTTCGGCATCAAGCGGAACTATAGAAACAACGCAGGCGAAATATTTCGAGGCAAAGCTGTATCAGGCGTCCTGCAAGGCTGCCGTCAAAGGCGGCAGAGTCTACGGCGAGCAGCACATCAGGTGGATATGCGACAGGCTGCTTAAAGCTCCCGGTGAGGACGGCGCGGTCATAAAGACCTGCCCGCACGGACGTCCGGTCGCATTTGAGATAAAGAAAAGCTCTATTGACAGACAGTTTGACAGGATTATGTAGCACGGTGCCGATAAAGAAGCAAAACGAAAGGATATTTACATATACATATGTTTAAGTTACTGAAAAAAGAGGGCAGAGCCCGCCGCGGAGAGTTTGAGACTCCTCACGGAACGATACAGACTCCTGTATTCATGAACGTTGCCACCTGCGCCGCCATAAAGGGCGGACTTGACGCTTACGATCTTGAAGAAGTGGGCTGCCAGGTAATGCTTTCAAACACATATCATCTGCATCTGCGCCCCGGCGATCGGCTTATCCACGATATGGGCGGACTGCAGGGCTTTACGGGCTGGAAGCACCCTATTCTTACGGACAGCGGCGGATTTCAGGTGTTTTCGCTTTCCTCTCTCAGAAGGATAAAAGAGGAGGGCGTGTATTTCGCCTCTCACATTGACGGCAAGCGTATATTCATGGGTCCCGAGGAGAGTATGCAGATACAGTCAAACCTCGGCTCCACTATCGCAATGGCGTTTGACGAGTGCATAGAAAATCCCGCGGAGTACAACTATACGAAGAGATCCTGCGAGAGAACATACCGCTGGCTGTGCCGCTGCAAAGAGGAAATGGCAAGGCTGAATTCGCTGCCGGACACCGTAAACCCGCACCAGATGCTTTTCGGTATAAATCAGGGCAGTACATATGAAGATCTGCGCATAGATCACATGAAGAAAATAGCTTCGCTTGACTGCGACGGCTACGCAATAGGCGGTCTTGCCGTAGGTGAGAGCGCCGAGGAAATGTATCGGATAATCAGCGCAGTTGAGCCTTATATGCCCGAGAACAAGCCCCGCTATCTTATGGGAGTGGGCACACCGCAGAATATACTTGAGGCGGTTCATCTGGGCGTTGACTTTTTCGACTGCGTAATGCCGTCCCGCAATGCCCGCCACGGCAACGTGTTTACCTGGAAGGGCAAGCTCAACATAATGAACGAAAAGTACGCAAGGGACGACCGCCCCATTGACCCCGACTGCGGATGTCCCGCCTGCCGCCGTCATTCCAGATCGTACATCCGCCATCTTATAAAGGCAAAAGAGGCGGTTGGCATGCGTCTTGCGGTTACGCATAATCTGTATTTCTACAACGAGCTCACAAAGAAGATCAGAGAGGCGCTGGACGGCGGATATTTCGAGTCGTTCTACGAAAAATACCATAATCTCCTTGCCGAGAGAGTGCAGGACTGAAGTTAAGAGGACTGAGAAATCAGTCCTCTTTTCGTCTAAGAATGGGGTGCGCGGCATAGTATTTATATAAAATAATACTTCTGCCGAAAGGGTATTTTTTATGAAAAACAAAGTACAGTGGCTGTGCGCTTTTGCAGTCCTCGGACTGCTTCTCGGCGCTACGGGGATCGCTATCGGAAACATTGATAAGTTAATTTCGAAAACGCCCGGAGGCGGTATTGCGGCGGTGCCCGTTGTTGTGATCGACCCCGGGCACGGCGGGGAGGACGGAGGATGCTCCGCTGCCGACGGCACGACGGAGAAGGAGCTTAATCTTGAAATGTCGCGCTGTATTACGGATATACTCAATGCGGCGGGATACCGCACGGTCATGACGCGGGAGACGGATACGCTGCTTTATGATATGTACGGCGATCTTTCCGACTATAAAGGTCACAAAAAGACGTACGATCTCAGAAACAGGCTGCGTTTTACGCAGGAGGCGGGTGCGGAGTATCTTGTGAGCATACATATGAACAAGTTTACCGACAGCCGCTACTCCGGGCTGCAGGTCTATTATTCGCCGAACACGGGGGAGTCTGTGGCAATGGCGGACAGGATACAGGGATATACGGAAAAATATCTGCAGACGGACAATGACAGGCTCACGAAAAAGGCGGGCAGCGCTATATATCTCTTGAACCGCTCGGAGATCCCGGCGGTACTTGTTGAGTGCGGATTTCTGTCAAATTCGGAGGAAGCAGCGAGCCTTTGCGACCCTGTGTACAGGCGGAAGCTTTCGGTGTGCATCGCCGCCGGAATTATTGACAGTATCGAGTCCGCAAGGGCTGTTGCACAGCAAAAATAACTTGCAATAGAGTGGGGGGTATGTTATAATATGCGCAGGGATTTTGCCTGCGGCAAAATCAGAGCGGCTTTGCCGCTTCCGCGCTTTCGCGCGGCTGCGCAATTGACGGCCTCGTGAAAATGCCCTTGCAAGCAAGCATTTTCACTTCGTGGTTAAATATGCTTGGGATTTTGCCTGCGGCAAAATCAGAGCGGCTATGCCGCTTCCGCGCTTTCGCGCGGCTGCTCCAATTCGACGGCTGAGCAAAAATGCCCTTGCAAGCAAGCATTTCTGCTTCGTGGTATAATATTCCCACGATACTTGTCGTATGGCAAGTATCGGCGGCGTGCCGCCGCTTGCAATGATCAGATATTGAATACGATATATTTTGCTTTTCCGTATGCGGTGTCTGCGGTTTTCTGCGGTGCCGCGCGTAGGGAAGTTCCACGTCCTTTTAAAGTGCGCTGTAATACGGGCGCGGAGAAAAATTCGGAGGTATAAACTATGAAACAGGCGAAAAAGGTCTATGTTTGCAGTGAGTGTGATCATCAGACCCCGCGCTGGATGGGTCAGTGCCCCTCCTGCGGAGCATGGAACACGCTTGTTGAAGAAACATATACTCAGCCTGCGGCAGCATCCGCAAAGCAGCCGCTGCGACGCGGCGAGCGTGCACACGCAGCCCGCTTTTCCGACGTTGTTGAGGACGATTGCTCCCGCATGCTCACCGGCATCGGCGAGCTTGATAGGGTGCTCGGCGGCGGACTTGTGCTGGGCAGCGCCGTGCTTATTGCGGGCGAGCCGGGTATCGGCAAATCGACGCTGCTTATGCAGCTTTGCGGCAAGTGCGGCGCCGAATACAAGCTTTTATACGTCTCCGGAGAGGAATCTCTCGGTCAGCTGAAGCTGCGCGCAAAGCGTCTCGGCTGCGACACATCCGAGGTGCTTGTGCTCAGTGAAAACAGCCTTGAGGCGGTTCTTGACGAGTATGACCGCGTATCGCCCGATGTGGTGATAGTTGACTCCATACAGACAATGGTATCTGCCGCAAGCGACTCCTCCGCGGGCAGCATTTCGCAGGTGAGAGAGTGTTCGTCGCGCTTTATAGAGCGCGCAAAGACCGACGGCGCCGCCGTGCTGCTTGTAGGACATGTGAACAAGGAGGGCGGAATTGCGGGTCCAAAGGTGCTTGAGCACATGGTGGACGCCGTGCTTTCCTTTGAGGGCGACCGCAGCCAGAGCCACAGGATAGTCCGCGCCGTCAAAAACCGTTTCGGCTCAACGAACGAAATAGGCGTTTTTGAAATGACCGACGAAGGTCTTTGCGAGGTGGACAACCCCTCTGCAATGCTTCTTGAAGGACGTCCCAAGGGCGTATCCGGCAGCTGCGCCGTATGCGTTATGGAGGGCACGCGCCCTGTCATCGCCGAAATTCAGGCGCTTGTTACGGAAAGCGCATATCCCACGCCGCGCCGCATGGCGGACGGTATAGATTATAACCGCATGTGTCTTCTCCTTGCCGTGCTTGAAAAGCGGCTCGGGCTGAAGTTTTCGTCCTGCGACGTATATCTTAACGTTGTGGGCGGACTGCGCATAGACGAGCCTGCGGCGGATGCCGCAATTGCGCTTGCGCTGTGCTCGACCATAAAGGACATCCCCGTTCCGACCGATCTCATAGTTTCGGGCGAAGTGGGACTTTCGGGCGAAGTACGCGCCGTATCCTGCGCGGAGCAGCGTGCAAAAGAGGCCGCGCGCATCGGCTTTACAAAAGTGCTTTTGCCGAAAAGGACAGTCGCCAAAAAGCCTGTCAAGGTTGACGGAGCAGAGATATTGCCTATTTCCGGAGTCTACGATCTGGTGGCGCTTCTGGCAAAGGCTCAGAAAGAGCAGTCGGGCAGGGTATAACAGCGTTTGCGCGACTGTCTGAAAACGGAGGACCGAATATGACAAAGACAGCAAATCCTTACAATAAAATTCTGAAATTCATATACATAATTTGCGGCGCGTTCGGCTTTATAGCCTACTTTTCGTATCTTATAAAAGTGATCGTTTGGCCCGAGGGAGCTCGCGGCGTTATCATTGCGGTTTGCGGCAGCCTTATTACGTTTGTGCCGGTAGTTTTTCGCCGCTTTTTCGAAAAACATCTGCCGCACAGACTTTTCAAGGTGCTTGAGAACATTTTCGCATGGGGAATGTTTATATATACCGTGACATTTGCAATTCTTGTGGCATACATCTTCAACACTGCAAATATGCAGCTTTCTGCGGACGATATTCCCGAGAACAGCGCATTTATTGTTTACGGCGCAGGTCTTCGCGACGACAGACCCGGCAATGTTCTGAAAAAGCGCCTTGACAGGACGGCGGAGTACATGGAGGCTGCTCCCGATTCCATATGCGTTGTTTCCGGCGCGCAGGGACCCACAGAGAATTATACCGAAGCATCTGTAATGAAAAAATATCTTGTAGAGTGCGGCATTTCCGAGGACCGAATTCTCGAGGAGGACAGAGCGCGCAACACAAAGCAGAATATAAAGTACTCGGTGGAGCTTCTTAATGAAAGCGGCGAGGGAGATAGGCACATAGTGTCCGTTTCAAACTCGTTTCACATCCCGCGCATAAAGCTTCTTTGCTCAAGAACCGGAGTTGACGGCGATTTTGTGCTTGCTAAGAATCCCAATCGCAACTGGCTGTTTCCGGAGCTTGTGCGCGAATACATGGCGTACATAAAGCTTGCAATTACAGGCGTGGAATGACCGTTCCGGAAGACAGGATATATTGAAAAATGAGAAACATCTGCTACATCATCGGTGCCGCAAACACCGATAATATGTATATAGACAAGCAAGACGGCGATTTTATCATTGCTGCCGACGGCGGACTTGCCGCGCTTGAAGCCGCGAGCATCGCTCCCGATCTTGTTGTGGGCGATTTCGACTCTCTCGGCTACATTCCCGATTTTGAGCGTATAATATGCCATCCCAGCGAGAAAAACGATACCGATACGGCGCTGTGCCTTGCCGAGGGAATAAAAAGAGGCTATCGCACATTTGTGATATACGGCGGTCTGGGCGCAAGGCTTGACCATACAATGGCAAATCTGCAGAACTGCGCGGGCGCTGCCGACCACGGCGCGGTGTGCTGGCTGTGGGGAGAAGGTACCGCGGTATGCGTTTTCGGCGACGGAGAAAAGCTTTGCTTTGGAAAGGGCATGGACGGTGTTATATCAGTTTTTGCCACGGACCGCGCCCGCGGAGTTACCATAAGCGGGTTGAAATACGTTGTAGATAACGTATGCCTTACGAACACGGTGCCGCTCGGCGTCAGCAATGAGTTTGTCGGCGAGGATGCCGAGATAGGCGTTTCGTTGGGAACTCTTACGGCGATCTGGAAAGAGGCGGCGCAGCCGTTTGTACGGAGGATAAGAAAAGGATGAGGGGCGCAATATTCGACGTTGACGGCACGCTTATAGATTCCATGGATATGTGGATGCATTTCGGCTCAAGCTTTGTCCGCTCATACGGAATCGCGGCGGACGACAGCCTTGATCTTGAAATCAGGTATTACAGTCTCAGAACACTTGCGGAGCGTTTTTCGCACGATTATCCCGTAATGGGCAGCGCCGACGATATTGAGGCGGAATGCCGCCGCAGAACAGAGGATTTTTATTTCAACAAGGTGCAGATAAAGCCCGGTGTGCGGGGCCTTTTGGAGGAACTGCGCTCTCGCGGAGTGAAAATGTACCTTGCGACCGCCACATACCGCGTGCTTGTTGAAAAGGCGCTTCGGCGGCTTGGAATATGGGATATGTTTGAGGGTATCCTCACCTGCTCCGACGTTGGGGCGGGCAAGGACAAGCCCGATATATTCAAGGCGGCTCTTGCGGCGCTTGGCACTGATGTCGGGGATACATGGGTATTTGAGGACGCCATGCACGCAATGCTTACGGCAAAGTCTCTCGGACTGCGTGTCTGCGGCGTTTATGACGCGACCGAGAGCGACCATACGGATGAGATCAAAAAAATATGCGACATATATGTGGACAGCTTTACGGAGCTTGACACATCGCGCTTAGTATAAGGAGAACAAGAATCAGATGAAATACGGATACTTTAACGATGCCGACCGGGAATACGTTATAACGCGCCCCGATACGCCGTACCCCTGGATAAACTATCTGGGCAGCGAGGACTTTTTCTCGCTTATTTCCAACACCTCGGGCGGTTACTGCTTCTACCGCGACGCGAGAATGCTGAGACTTACGCGCTATCGCTACAACAACGTGCCCACGGACGCGGGCGGACGGTATTTCTACATAAACGACGGCGGCAGTGTGTGGACTCCCGGATGGATGCCCGTAAAGGCAAAGCTCGATTCATACGAGTGCCGTCACGGTATGGGATATACGAAGATAAGCGCCGAAAAAGACGGGGTTTGCTGCACTCAGACATCTCTTGTGCCGCTGGGCTATTCCTGCGAGGTGCACAGAGTGACGCTGAAAAACGTGTCCGACGCGGAGAAAAAGCTTAAGCTTTTCTCCTTTGTGGAGTTCTGCCTCTGGAACGCTTGGGACGACCAGACAAACTTTCAGCGCAACTACTCCATCGGCGAGGTGGAGGTCGTCGGCGGCAGCACTATCTATCACAAAACAGAGTACCGCGAGCGCAGAAACCACTACGCGGTGTTCGGCGTAAACTGCCCCGTGGACGGCTTTGACACCGACCGCGAGAGCTTTATGGGGCTTTACAACGGCTTTGACTCTCCCGATGCAGTCATGGAGGGAAGAGCGAGAAACTCCGTTGCCTCCGGTTGGGCGCCGATCGGCTCGCACATGATTAACGTTGACCTTGCCCCGGGCGAGGAAAGATCCTTCATATTCGTGCTCGGATACTGCGAGAACGACAAGGACCACAAGTGGGAGGCGCAGGACGTTATAAACAAAGCGCCCGCAAAGCGTCTTCTTGATGCGTTTGCCACCGACGAGCAGTTTGACGCGGCGCTTGCAAAGCTGCACGCCTATTGGGAAGAGCTTTTGTCAAAATACAGCGTAAAGTCTCCCGACGAAAAGCTTGACCGTATGGTCAACACCTGGAATCAGTACCAGTGCATGGTAACGTTCAATATGTCCCGCTCGGCTTCGTACTTCGAGTCGGGTATCGGGCGCGGCATGGGCTTCAGAGACTCCACGCAGGATCTTCTCGGCTTTGTTCACCTTATACCCGAGCGCGCGAGAGAGCGTATATGCGACATAGCCGCGACCCAGATGGAGGACGGCAGCGCATACCACCAGTATCAGCCGCTTACAAAGAAGGGCAACTCGGACATAGGCTCCGGCTTCAACGACGACCCGCTGTGGCTTATTTTCGGCGTTGCGGCATACATAAAGGAAACGGGCGACTGGTCTATCCTTGACGAGTCTGTACCCTTTGACAACGATGAGAGCCGCGCCGCGCCCATGATCGAGCATCTGAAGCGCAGCTTTGATCACGTTACGAACAATCTCGGTCCTCACGGTCTGCCCCTTATAGGCCGCGCGGACTGGAACGACTGCCTGAACCTGAACTGCTTCTCCGAAACACCGGGAGAGTCTTTCCAGACGGCTGCAAACTTTGAATCCGGCATTGCGGAAAGCGTTTTTATCGCCGGTATGTTTGTGGCTGTGGGCCCCGACTACATTGAGCTTTGCGAAAGGTGCGGCAGAAGTGCCGACGCTGAGGCGGCGAGAAAGTCCGTGGACGATATGTACAAGGCTGTCATGCGCGACGGCTGGGACGGCAAGTGGTTTCTGCGCGCGTACGACGCATTCGGTAACAAGATCGGCAGCAGCGAGTGCGAAGAGGGACAGATATTCATTGAGCCCCAGGGCTTCTGCATTATGGGCGGCATAGGCGTCAGCGAGGGCAGGGCAATAGAAGCGCTTGACAGCGTTAAAGAGCGCCTTGACACGAAGTACGGCATTGTGCTCAACAATCCGCCGTATACACGCTATCATGTGGAGCTTGGCGAAATTTCCTCATATCCCCCGGGATACAAGGAGAATGCCGGCATATTCTGCCACAACAATCCGTGGATATCCATTGCGGAAACTGTGGTCGGACGCGGCAACAGAGCATTTGAGGTCTACAGAAAGACCTGCCCCGCGTATCTTGAGGATATAAGCGAGATACACCGCACAGAGCCGTACGTATACTCTCAGATGATCGCGGGCAAGGACGCGGTGCGTCACGGTGAGGCGAAAAACTCATGGCTTACGGGTACCGCGGCATGGACGTTCTACAACGTATCCCGCTACATTCTCGGTGTTATGCCCGAGTATGAGGGACTGAGAGTCGATCCTTGCGTGCCCGACACTCTGGAAGAATTTACGGTAACGCGCAAGTTCCGCGGCGACACATACGTTATCCATGTGGATAACCGCGCGCATGCCCAGAAGGGTGTTACGAGCCTTTCGCTTGACGGCAGAAAACTTGACGGCAGCGTGATCACCCCTGTGCTTGACGGCGGCACTCACTATGTCGAAGCCGTTATGGGCTGATCTTTATAGCATATAACAGCCTGCACCGCCGAGGTGCAGGCTGTTTTTCCATATAAAAAGCAGGCAGAGAATTTTCTCTGCCTGCTTTGAGCTTTTGAGAAATTTGCTTATGCCCAGGACATTGTGCCGGGCTTAGGCTCTCTGATGATGCACTGCTTGAGCGTGTCGATAGCCTTTGAAAGACCCTCGTCGATGCTCATGAGGCTATCCTCGTGCTCGATGGACATAACTCTGTCGTAGCCGACGAGACGAAGCTCGGAGCAGATATCTCTCCACCACTTGAGATCGTGACCGTAGCCGACTGCACGGAATACCCATGCGCGGTTTGCCTCATCGCCGTAGTGCTTTGTGTCAAGCACGCCGATGCGGGCGGTGTTGATGTCGTCGATCTTTGTATCCTTTGCGTGGAAGTGGTAAATAGCGTCGCCCAGATAGCGGATAGCAGAAACGGGGTCGATGCCCTGCCATACGAGGTGAGACGGGTCAAAGTTTGCACCGATAACGGGGCCCACAGCCGCTCTCAGCTTCATAAGCGTTTCGGGATTGTATACGCAGAAACCGGGATGCATCTCAAACGCAATGCGCTTTACGCCGTGGCTCTCCGCAAAGGCGCCAGCTTCTTTCCAGTAGGGAATAAGCACTTCGTTCCACTGGTAGTCGAGAATGCCGAGAAAATCGTCAGGCCAGGGGCAGGTGACCCAGTTGGGGGTCTTGTCCTCAGCGCTGCCGCCGGGACAGCCGGAGAAGGTAACAACGGTGTCAACGCCGGCCTTCTCTGCGAGAAGCACGGTGTTTCTGTAGTCGCGGTCAAAGCTCTCGGCAATTTTTTTGTCGGGGTGCACGGGGTTGCCGTGGCAGGAAAGAGCCGCAAGCTCAATGTCATATTTCTTGAAGGTGTCAAGCCACTCGTTGAACTTCTTTTCGTCAGCAAGCAGGACCTCGGGGTCGCAGTGAGCCTTGCCGGGGAATCCGCCCGCGCCGATTTCAACAGCCTCAACGCCCATTGGCTTCAGCTTTTTCAGCGCCTCTTCAAGTGAAAGATTGCCGTAAAGGTTGGCAAGAACGCAAAGTTTCATTTTTTGAACCTCCGCTTTTAATTATTTGTTAAGAAATACGATGTCGCCGGTCTTAGCGGACTCGTAGATGCCCTCAAGTATCTGAGTTACAACGTATGCCTGCTCGGGAAGAACGCAGGGATCCTTATCGTCGATGATGGAGTGAATCCACTGGTAAGCCTCTCTCTCGTGAGGAGCGCCGCCCGCGTTGCCGCTGAAGTAGTCGACTGCGCCTACGTTGAGGTCGATCTCTTTGATGATCTGTCTGTTGTTTTCAACGCTGTTGAAACGGAGACCGTGGATCATGTCCGCGCCGCCCTTAGTACCGCAGATAAGTGTCTGAGCCTCTCTGACTTCAAGGGTGTTCAGCGCCCATGCGGACTCAAGGCTGATGGTCGCGCCGTTTTCCATAACGACAAAGCCGAAAGCGGAGTCCTCAACGGTGAACTCGTTGGGGTCCCAGTCGCCGCAGGCGTTGCCTGTCTGGGTCTGGTAGCGGAACTTATGATATGTAGTACCTACACAGTATTTGGGCTTGTAGTTGTTCATGGTCCAAAGTGTAAGGTCGAGAGCGTGGGTTCCGATGTCGATCAGAGGACCGCCGCCCTGCTCGTCTTCTTTAAGAAATACGCCCCATGTGGGAACGAAACGGCGACGGATGGCAAATGCCTTTGCGTAGTAGATGTCGCCGAACTCGCCGTGATCTGCGGCGTCCTTGAGATAAAGGGCGTCGTTTCTCTGACGGTTCTGATAGCCGATGGTGAGCTTCTTTCCGCTCTTCTTCGCGGCCTCCACCATGGCG
>USKS01000023.1 GCA_900555345.1 uncultured Eubacteriales bacterium | reverse complement strand
GGTCGGGGGAGTGTGAGGGCGGCTACTGCCGGGACAGTAGCCCCCTCACATCTTTTTCTTACGTTCGGCAGGCTGACCACAAAGTTTGAAATGCTTTCCCAATTTCGAGAAGCCGAAATCCGCCGCCCGTTCGCGGGGCGCGCAGCCCATGCGCATACACATCATCGGCGGACCGTGAAATTCAGTCGTCCTCGCCGCGCATATGCACATCGACCTGCGGATACGGTATGCTTATGCCTTCACGGTCAAATTCCCGCTTAACACTTTCCTGAAGATTGAAATATATTTCCCAGTAGTCCTCTGTTTTGCACCATGCCCATATACGGTACTTCACGGCGCTGTCGCCGTGTTCGGTCACTATGACCCTCGGCGCGGGATCGCTGAATATGCGTGCGTCCGCCGCTGCCGCCGACAGTATTGCCGCCCGTACCTTATCAATGTCATCTTCATATGACGCGCCGAAATCTATCTCCACGCGTCTGCGCGGCTCTGCACTGTAATTTGTGACCGAATCGTTCGTCAGTGCGCTGTTGGGAATGACCACCCTGCGGCAGTCGGGCGTTACGAGAACGGTATGATATATGCCTATCGAAGAAACCGAGCCTTCTCCGCCTGAGAACTTTATGTAGTCACCTACTGAGAACGGTCGGAATATCATGATCATGAGACCACCGGCGATGTTAGAGAGACCGCCCTGAAGAGCCAGACCTATTGCAACTCCGGCACTTCCTATCACAGCCACCACCGATGTCATAGGCACTCCGAGATAAGCCGCAACGGTCACTATGAGCACGAGTTTCAGCGCGATGTTTGCAAAGCTGACGGCAAAGCTGCGCACGGTTTTGTCTGTGTGCGACGTGACTTTCCTGTTCTTCATCTTTCTGACGAACAGCCCGATGAGCTTGAAACCGACTATGAGAATCACGGCGCTGATCACAAGCTTTACTCCCGCGCTCATGGCAAAATCGGCAATTTTATCCAGCAGTGTTTTGAGATCCAACATGATGTATCCTCCCGCGATCATTATGCTGTATTGATTGTATCACTTTCAGAAAGATATGTAAATATCTCCGACGAAAGCACAATTAAAACAGAAACAATTTTTCACAAAATGACGGCTGATTTTTTGTAAAAAATGTCAAAATGATTTGTTCATCTCAAGAATGTCGGTGGATTTTGTCGTGTAAAAACGTAAAAAATTTTTGAAATGCTCAGGCAATTTTTGATAAAAATGGTTGAAATTCAATTACCGCTGTGATATACTTACACCAGAAGGGTGTAGACAGAAGATCTGCACTTCTAAAACTAATTACGGAGGAAACATTTATGAAAAAAGTGTTATCACTTGTTCTCGTAGCGGCAATGCTTGTGTGCGGAATGGCGATCGTTCCGTCTGCAACTGCGGCTACATTGGATGAGCACAATGTGAGCGCTGAAGCTTACTACTTCGGCGGCGAAGTTAAAGTAAAAGTAGCTGAGGGTACACTCGGCAGCGAAAAATTCACATGGCATCCCGAAGAGGTCGTGAGAAAAGGCGATTCTTCAAAGGGCTCCATTACGCTGGACGGTAATATTGTAGACGGCGAATGGGGCAGCCCCGTTGCGCGCATCCGCAGCGAATATGCCGCAAACAACGACGGTAAAGAATACGGCAGAAACACGTCTTTTGACGAACCCTCTGCCGAGAATACCTACTACTATTACAAGACAGATCCCAAAACCAAAAAGTCATTGACTCCCAAAGGACTTAATTTTGATATTTATCTTATGTGGGATGAGGATTTCCTCTATGTAGCCGCACACGTAATAGACAATGACGGCTACAACGCAGTCAATCAGGGCCCGGATGCGTGGAATAACGATGCTTTCCAGTTCAGAGTTGACCCCCAGGGTCCTAACTCGATCGTAGACGGAAGCGGCTACGACGCAAAGGGCGGACTGTTCGATTATGTAAGCCCCTGGAAGGGTGTTGAATACAACGATAAGCACGGCGTTCTTAAAGAGACCGTAAGCAACTTTGTAGTATCGTATGTCAAATCCACCGAGCTGTATGATGCTTCCTGTAGATATAATCCCGAAGAGATCGATTACGAATTTAAGGATGGCACAAAGGGTACTGTAACTCAGTATTCCGGCGAATACGCTAACTACGCGGATATGATGGAGATTTACGGCATCGGCGGTATTTACGGTACCGCGATGACCGAAGATATAAGCCCGAACCAATTCCAGCGCCGTAACCGCACCGACTATGAGGTCGCTGTTTCCTGGGATCTTGTAAAAAAAGGATATCTTGCACAAGCAGGCAACGAGCTCGGCTTTGCGGCTGTACTGCTTAACGCATCACAGGCTAAGGGCGGCGCTTACAATGCATGGCTCGGTTGGGGCAACGGAATCTGCGATTCTCAGATGACTCACGACCCCCAGACCTGCGGCGGCTCCAACAGCATTACCCTTTCCTCTACTCCCTACACTACCGCTCGCTGCGAGCACAACTTTGCGGCAGCAACCTGTGTAGCTCCCGAGACCTGCACACTCTGCGGCTATCAGAGAGGCTACAAAACGGGACACACCTTTGATTATTCCGATCTCGTTCTTCCCACTACCGAGTCTGCAGGTTCTGTAGTTGCAACCTGCTCCGTAGACGGACACGTAGAGAATATCACCATACCCAAGGCTGACAACAAGAACGTACAGTATTCGTTTACTACCAGCGATGCTAAGATTCAGGATAAGGGCTTCAATGACGGATTTACCACCGCTTGGAGAGAGACCAACGAAGTTGACGAAAAATTCAACCGTATCGGTCCGATGCTTTATAACACAGACGGCAGCATCATGAACGCCTGCGACAGAGTGTCCTTCCCCGATCTCGGCTCGGTTATCGACCTTTATACAAACGGCAGCGCAAGAACTACTCAGACTGTTGCCGATGATGTCACAAACGGCAACCAGGCAGGAACATACTTCTCGCTGGAGAGCTGGAAAGCCACCTACACCTACAAGATGGATCTGTATTTCCCCGATCTGTCAAAAGATATAGCTGATGATGATTATATTCCCGGTATCCGCAATGCATTCGGTAACGGTAAGGTATACGGCACATACTCTGCCGGTATATTCAGATTCTCTACCGATAATGGTTATGAATACTATGCAGGTATAATCGATACAAAGACCGGCGACGCTCTCGCGACCACTGCGGAGATATTTAAGGAAAAAGCGCTTTCATACACCCAGCTCAGCGCAAGCGATATGGCAGAAAATGCATGGCACACCTATGCGTTTATGTTTGACAATGATTCCGGCACGGCAGTATTTGCATGGGACGGCAAGATCATGGCTTATGCTTCCAACAGCCATATGTGCTATGAGGATCCCAATGACGAGATCACATACCTGCGCCGTTACAACATGGGCGCGTATGCAAAGGACGTTGTCTTCGGAAGCTCCGCACTTATGAGCGACTACGTGTCTTCCGCTGCAACCAAGTACACCGTGACTATCGACGGCGTTGCAACAGAGTATGAAGTCGGTGCTACCGTATCTCTCAACAAACCCTTCTACCGTGAGGGAATTTGCTCTTACCGCTTCGTTACATGGTCCGGAGACACAGACGTTCTTGCAGACGCTACTGCAGGCGTAACTGAGTTCACTATGCCCGCTAAGGACGTAACGCTCACTTCTAATTATATTATCATCGGTGATGCTAATGAAGACGGTGAAGTCAACGCAATTGACCTTAACCTGTTCAGAAGAATGCTTGTCGGTCTGTACGGCAAGAAAGATTGCATGAACATCAACAACGACGAAGACCTGAACGCAATTGACCTTAACCTGTTCAGAAGAATGCTTGTCGGTCTCTACACTCCTACCAACTGATCGACAGAGACAGACCGTTGTAATGATTATAAAAGGCTATCGCGAAAGCGATAGCCTTTTTTCTATGCCGAAGCCGGGCGTCTGCGCAGTATCCGCGCAAGCAGTATTTTCAGTGCCCGAGTAAATGTATAAATCACGAAATGTGCTCATAAGATTAGATGTATCGTACAAGCAAAAGACATGGCACAGTCGTATGAATACAGAGAAAAAAGAAAGGCACTGATATAAGTATGGAAATGCAAAATGTGTATATGCCGGAGGGCTCGCTGATCAATACTGAAACGAATATAGCCTACACATCTTCGCTGCGTATGCTGGAGCGGGCAATGCGGCGCGGCGTCATTCTTGAGGCTATGGCGACAGTGTGCGACTGCACCGATATGAGCCTCAGGGTCGATCTGGGCTGCGCCGAGGGGATCATTCCCAAGGACGAGGCCATGTACTCGCAGGACGGCGGCAAGGACATTGCCGTTATAACAAGGGTCGGAAAGCCGGTGTGCTTCAAGGTAATGCGTATCGAGCAGGGAAGCAGTGGGGCGCGTGTTATACTGTCGAGGCGTCAGGCTCAGCTTGAGTGTACCGAAAACTTTATTTCGCGCCTTGCTCCCGGGGACATAATTCCGTGCACCGTAACGCATCTTGACCCGTTCGGCGCGTTCGTGGATATAGGCTGCGGCGTCGTATCGCTCATATGCGTTGACTGCATATCCGTGTCCCGCATATTTCATCCGTCCGATCGCCTGTGGGCAGGTCAGCGCATATACGCGGCTGTCAAGCAAATTGACCGTGCAGCTTCGAGGATTTACATGACTCTGCGCGAGCTTCTGGGCACATGGGAGGAAAACGCGCAAAACTTCTCGGCGTGCTCCACGGTGGCGGGTATAGTGCGAAGCGTAGAGGATTACGGCATATTTGTTGAACTTTCTCCAAACCTTGCGGGACTTGCGGAACTGCGCGAAGGGGTTAGTGTGGGTGACTGCTGTTCGGTGTACATAAAAAGCATTATACCGGAGAAGATGAAGATAAAGCTGGTACTTATAGACTGCCACGCGGCTAAGTTTTCGCCGCCGCTGAAATACTACGTGGACACTCACCGCGGAATGCACATGGACTATTGGCGATATTCGCCTGCCGGATGCAAAAAGCTTATAGAAACGGTTTTCGGCGGAGAAACGTGTGATTGAAAGTGAACGGGACCGGGCGCCCCGCAGAAGAACGGTATTGGCGGGGCTTCTCGCCCCGCAGGGGAACGGATATTGCGGGGCTTCGCGCCCCGCGCCCCGACATGAGGGAATATATATGCGGGGTTTTACCCCGCGCCATGACTTAGGGAGCTTTTTTGGGAAAAAGCTCCCTAAGAACCCGAAAAAACCGGACTGAATAGGTTTTAGACCATCAAGCATAGATAGCAAACAAGGCTGCCGTACGGCAGCCTTGTTTGCTTGACAACTCAAACCTTACCCGGTCCGGTTCTTCCGGTATCTTAGGGTTCTTTTTTTAAAATAAGAACGCGAGGTGGGATGAACTTAAGACAGCGCCCTGGCGCAGAATCCGTGTCAGCCGTTGGAGCTGTTTGTAATAGTTACTTCCTTAACATCGTATATAGAGTCTTTCATGTCCGCAGGATACTTTTCCGAGAGAGAAGAGACGATATCCTCCGCGCGTTTGTTGATTATGGCTGCCCTTACATCGGAGAGCCAGCTTGCCTCGCCGTCCGCGAGCACATACAGAATATATGTGCCGACTTCGTCAACATCTATAACGGAATGCGCTCCTTCGACGGCACTGTCGGAAAACAGCCAGTCAGCCAGCGCTCCGGATATATCGCCGCGATCCACGTTTGTGGATGTTCCGCCCTTATATTCGTCCTCAAGGGCTTTGAACGCATCCTTGTCGGCGCCGCCGTCGACCCATGAGCTGTATACGCTCCGCGCCTTGTCGGCATCCTCGAAGAAGCAATACTCAAAGTTTTTGAGCGGGGTCTCGTCACGGTACAGTACCGCTCCGTCCGCCGAGGGCAGGAGCATGACGACTGTCACCATCTCACGTGTGTTAGGCTCGGATCTGTATACGTCATACGGTTTGCGTCCGTCCTCAAACGCCCATGCGCTGATGTCGTCGTCGGACTTCGCCGTGCGGTACAGATACTTGCTTTTCAGAAGTGATTCGATAGTGTCTGCCGATTTATCGTAGTTTCCGCCGAAGTTGTTGTCGGTGATGATCTTTCTCAGCCTCTCGGCAAACTCGGTGCTGTCGGCACTGCCCGCGAGAGTTTCGGCATCGGCTTCCGGAACGGTTGCCTTGATGCAGTCATAAAACTGATAATCCTTCGGATTCTTATTGTATTCCTCGGCGCAGGCGGCATCGTCGGGGTCTTCCTGCCTGTGTACCTTATAATATACCGACGCAAGCTGCTGCTGGCGCAGGCATTTTTCAACCGTTGCGCCGTTTACTGCCTCGCCGAAAACATTTTTAATATACTGCTCATATGTGGTGCCGTTCTGCTCGGCCGCCTCTTTAAATTTGTCGATAGCGCCGTCGATATCGGCAAGAGCATCCTCATCAAGTTCAAGCCTGTCGGCCTTTGCGCCGTCGTTAAGCGCGAGAGTATCTTTTATCTCGGTCGCGCAAAGAGTTGTGAGATACTGATGCCAGTCATAATCGTTCTGAAATTTCTGACCGCTGAGCGACTTTGAGGTGTCAAGTCCCCAGTCGCTTAAATAACCGGCATACTTGTTTACAAATGTTCTGTAATAAGTATTAAAATAATATGTGAACATCGAGACAGTTACGGTGGAGTATTCTGTAACGATGACGGGCGTTTCGTTGATCTCGGCATCGGTCACTGCCTCCTCGGCTCCCTTGTAATCGCCTCTTTTGCCGGAGCCCTTTTTAGAGCATGCAAAGAGAGTGAACGACGCCGTAAGCGCAAGCACAAGCGCCAGAGCTCGCCGAAGGGTGATCTTTGCCCTACTTTTGTTCTTCATATTGGTTTTCCTTTCCGCGGGCTGCGGATGCTGCCCGTTTTTCATGCGTGTTTTGCCGATATGTACCGTGAATGAGTACTTTCGCAAGTAAAAGTTAAAAAAAAGGGGGACGCCGCGAAACGGCGGTCCCCCACGGACGACCGAAAGTCGCCGCAATTTTCTTGTGTCAGTTGGAGGAAGAGGCGGAAGAAGTGTTGATAAGGATCTCGGAGATCTTGCCGACGCCGTTCTTGCTGATCGTAACGGTGTACTTCTCGGCAAGCGCGCTGTATTCTTCATCGTACTTTTCGCTCATAAGGCTGTTGTTTGCCTGTGCCTGCCACTTGATGTCGCCGTCGCCTGCATAGTAAACAACATAGCTGCCTTTAGTGCCGGTTACAACTGCGCAGTCGCCTTCTTTTCTGGCGCTGTCGTACAGCCACTCGTCAACCTCGTCGCAAACGGCGCCCTTGTCGGAATCCTCACGCTTTGTACCGCCCTCGCTGTTGCTGAGCTTTGCAAAGTTTTCCGCGGTGGGATCCTCGTTGAATTGATCGAGAACTTTTTCTGCAGCAGCTTTTGCATCGTCTGCGCTGGCGCTGTAGTCGGATACAAGGAAGGGAATATATGTGTAATTCTTAAGCAGATACGTGTCGCGGTACTGGCATGCAAGACCGAGATCGGCAGTGTCGGCAGCGGGGAGGATCATGTAGACCGTAACGGTATACTTTTCATCGTCGCTTATTACCTTGGTGTCATAGGGCTGTCTGTCCTCGCTGAATGCCCATGTGTTGAGATCGCTTTCGGAGGAGTTTGTGTTGCCGGTTTTTTTGCATCCGTCAACCAGCGCAGAGATGTCTACGTTGTCCTTTTTGAGAGCATCCTCATCCATGCCCGCATACTTAACGGTTCTCAGCCAGCTCTCGACATAAACGCTGAAGGCGTCCGCGTCGGTGGTAGCCGCAAGCTCTGCAGCGGTGCTCTTGAGAGTTTCGTACTCTTCTTTGCGCTTTGTGTCCGCAGCAGCCTTTTCTTCATCGGTGGCGTCGTCCGCAAGAGTTTCCTCATCGGCGGTGAAAGCGTAGGTCAGCCAGTCTGCCTTGAGGAATGTGGACTTGTTCTCGCTGTAGTAGTTGTCCCAGTCGCTCTCGGTAAAGTTGTACTGCTCGGTCATATGCTCGGAGTAGTGGCTTGCGATCTCGCTGAGCTCAAGGCACTTACGGAGCACGCCTTCGTCAACGCAGCTGCCGTATACGCGGGAGAGGTAGTAGTCAAGGCTTACGTTGTTCGACTTTGCATTGGACTTCATCGTTTTAACGGTTTCGTCTATCTCAGCCTGCTGATCGTCGGTGAGCTCAATGCCGTCTGCTTTAGCGGCCTCGCAGAGGACGAGGAGCTGCTTCGCATTTTTCTGCGCGGTGTTCATGAAGTAGTCGTACCATGTGCCGTTGCCGCCGCTCATCTGCTGTGACTTGAGGCTTTTCGTAGTATCAAGTCCGAGAGAGGAGAGCGTGGAACCGTAGCTTGAAACAAAGTTCTGGTACACGGAGTTGTAGTAGTATGTAAGCATTGCGCTGCTTATAGTGTAGTTTTCGGACTCGAGAGCGGTGGTGTGCTTCTGGATATAGCCGCTGTCGTAGACCTGATAAATTACAAGAACGCCTGCCACGATAACGACTGCGAGAACCGCAGCGATTATCGCAATGACTTTTTTGGCAGTGCTCTTTTTGCCGTCATTTTTGTTGAACTTCTTACTCATTGAAAAGATCCGCCTTTCGTATGGATAATTCTTTCACTCCCTCAAAGCGAGGGTACACCGACTGTTAGTATAACATATTGCTTCAGCTTTTTCCAGTACATACGCATATTTTTTGTTAAAAACAATAAAAATTTTTTTAAGTTTGCAAATTTCCTTGACAAAACACCCTTGTTGTGATAACATATTCAAGTACAGTAAATGCGCCCGTAGCTCAGTGGATAGAGTGCCCGGCTACGAACCGGTAGGTCGTGGGTTCGAATCCCCCCGGGCGCGCCAATAAAAAAGACACCCAAAAGGGTGTCTTTTTTGTTGGCACGTCCGATAGGACGGGGATTCGAAAGCCCGTGCCTATATATAATGAGGCGCACCTGCGGTGCATGAAAAATGAAGCAGGGCTGCGCCCTGTGAAGCGCTGCTACACACGCCCGAAGTTCCGCAGCAAGAGCGACCGTGAGCGCCGAAATGCATTTCGGCGAAACCTTTGAACCCAGTCGCGCCGCGACACCCTTTTGGGTGTCTTTTTTATTGGCACGTCCGATAGGACGGAAATCTAAGAAGCTGTGCCAACACCGCAATGTGCATTAACAGCCCCATTGTTTTATATAATCTTGTGTTTTTATAAAAAATGTGCTATCATGTTCTCAACAGTTACAGCAACATCACCTTTTTGAAAATACAGATTTGCATAGATTGTGCAAGCTACCGCTCGGCAAGGCTGCGCATCGCCAAACAAAGAGGGTTTATATATGAACGGTATTTTGAAAAAAATTAGACAGAGCGATGCCTTTAACAGGGAAAACCGTATTCCCTACATAAAGGCTGTATTGCTGATGAGCCTGTTTACGTTTTCGTTTCTCGGGACGGAGTTTTTGTTTGTCAATATGATCTCGCAAACGGCGATCGCCGGTCGGACGGTTGCCGCGCAGAACTATGCGCTGGGCATAAGCGTTGTCGGCTTTGTGCTGTATCCTCTGCTCTGCCGTCTGTGCCGCGGAAAGCTGCAGGCTGTTATATCCGCTGTGGCGGCGGTGCTGTCTGCCGTATTTATTTTTCTCATATGCCGCCACACTTCATATGCTTCCACGCTGTGTCTCGGGCTTGCGGTATTCCTCATTTTCGGCGCGTTCGGCAGCGCCGTGTACTGCAAATCCCTTTGCCTTTTGGAGAACAACACCCATGTCGCGCGGCTTGTGGGTATATCCTATATGCTCGGCACCGTGCTGCAGTTCGCGAACAACAATCTTATACATAACGAATATGCCGAAGCGGGCATACTTTCCGCCTTTATCCTGCTGCTGGCGGTCATGCTGATACGAGCGGAGAAAAACAGCGTTGTTCCCGCGCTTGCAAAGGACAGCACGGAGGATGACGCCGGCAAAAGCGCCGCTGACAGCCTGAAGATCGGCATTGTTCTCGCGGTCTTCGTCGCTTTGATGACATGCATTTTCAGCACTCTTGACAACGCGGTCACTCTGTACCACGCAAACGGAGTTGTGAATATCGGACAGTGGCCGAGGATGATCCTTGCGCTCAGCGGCCTTTCGGCGGGCTTTCTTTACGACATTGCGGAAAGAAAGTATATGAGCATTATTATGTACTGCGTAATGATCCTGTCGACCGCCTGCCTTGTCGTTCTTCAGTTTGCGGGACCGTTTGTGATAGGACTTATCATATTTTATCTTTCCGCAGGCTTTTTCTCCGTTTTCTTTACGGCATCGTTTATGGAGATCGCCCGATACACAAAGGTGCCGGAGCTGTGGGCGGGGCTCGGCAGAGCGGTAAACAACCTTATAGCGGTGGCGATAACGGGTGGCTCGCTCGCGCTGCTGAATTCCGGCAACAATATTGCTATCATTTCTATTGAGCTGCTGCTGTTTGTTCTTGCAAGTATAGCCGCACTTATATATACTAATAAAAGGAAAGCCTTTTTCGACAGGCTCGCCGCAGAGCAGGAAAGCGAAGCAGGCGACAGCGAAAAGCTGCAAAGGCTTGCGGAAAAATTCTCGCTTACACCGAGAGAAGCCGAGGTTTTCGGACTGCTTGTGAACACCGAGGACGGACTGCAGGCCATAGCCGACCGGCTGTATGTATCAAGGCGCACACTGGAAAGATACGTTTCCGCCATATACGAAAAAACAGGTTCAAAGTCCCGCATCGGACTTGTAACTCTTTATAATAACGCATAACGGACGATGTCTTTGCCTCCCGCTTCGGCGGGAGGCTTTTTTGCGTTTTTCTGCGGAAAAACGGGGGAATTTCAGCCGCATTTTAAGAATGGCGGAAGTCCGCCACCGAAAAAAACAAGAATGGCGGACTTCACTTATATACACAGTATAGCTGTATTTATATAATAAACTAAACAGAAAAAGTCGGGAGGAATATCTGATGAAGCAAAAACGCTTGAGTAAGAAAAGCGAGGGGCGTCTTTTTCTCAGAATAACGGCTGCCGTGCTGCTTTTGGCAATGGCGCTGTGCGCCTGCACAAAAAAGCCCGCGGCGGAGCCGACGGAAGACACCACCGAGCCGGAGACCTCGCAGAACGCGCAGGATACCGACACATCGACGCAGGCAGAGCCCGTAACGCTGGAGCAGGCGCTTCTGAAGGAGCGCGGTAAGTCCTACGATCAGTCGGACTACAAAAAGTTTCTCGGCGGCGAGGGTATCATTGACGAGTACAGCGAGTTCGACATGAATATCGACCACAGCTACAGCACAACGATAAACGACATAGTCGTGTCCGGCGGGAAAGTATACTTCGCGAATTTCAATATGCCTTTATCAAACGGGCAGAACATTATGGAGGTGGGCGCCCTTGCCGAGAGCGGCGAGGTGCTTGATGCTGCGTTTGCTCAGATATCGGCGGATATGAGAAGCGATATAGTGCTTATCTGCGGCGACCTTACTAGC
>USKS01000022.1 GCA_900555345.1 uncultured Eubacteriales bacterium | reverse complement strand
ACCTTATTCTGATTTTTCGGTAAAACGGAGAAAACGATCCATGCGGCTTTTCTCTTTATTCTGTTTATAATATTCAATTTTTTCCTCACAGTATTCATAATTTGCCAAATACAATTATAGCAATATGATGCCGGAATGTCAATTGAAACGCCTATATATTTTTTTGAGGGGTATTTGTAAATAGTCATTGACATTTTGCAAAAAGATTGTATAATATTCTTGTTAAAAATTTAATATGCACGATTATTTTTGCATCTGTGCTGACAACGCCGCAAATGGCAAAGAACTTGCGGCGCTCCTCAAACATTCCGGCAAATGCTGCGGCGGTGCCGCACAAACGCCCGAGGCGTTGGGAATGTTCACTTACGTCAGTTCCTGACAGAACCGTTGGCGGGCTTTTTGCCGCCTTGAGAAACCGTACGCTGCAGACGCCGCCCGGCGTTTTGTAACACACTCTTTGCGGGGGCTGCGGTTAGACGTAGGTGAGTTCGCGCAGAGCTGTAATACGGCTTTCGCGGTCTTGGCCGCAAAGGGGGATGCAAAAAATGAATGAAAAGAAACTTATTGAACTTCAGGGCATATCCGTGTCGTTTGACGACGAAAAGGTGCTCGACGATATTTCGCTGTCCATAGCGGACGGCGAATTTGTCACGCTTCTCGGTCCGTCCGGCTGCGGAAAAACCACAACGCTCAGAATAATCGCGGGCTTTCTTGAGCCCGACGAAGGGCGCGTATGCTTTGAGGGCAAAGAGATCAATGGTGTTCCTCCGCATAAGCGACAGGTTAACACCATTTTTCAGCGTTACGCACTTTTTCCGCACTACAATGTATTTGACAACATTGCATACGGCCTGAAGGTGCGCCACGTTCCGAAGGACGAGATACGCAGCCGCGTTTCTGCCATGCTGAAGATGGTAAATCTGGAGGGATTTGAGCACAGACGTGTTTCAAAGCTTTCCGGCGGGCAGCAGCAGAGAGTTGCGATCGCCCGCGCTGTCATAAACCATCCTCGGGTGCTGCTTCTTGACGAGCCTTTGGCGGCGCTTGATCTGAAGCTGCGCAAGGATATGCAGAAGGAGCTTAAGAATATACAAAAGCAGCTCGGCATAACCTTTATATTCGTAACGCACGATCAGGAAGAGGCGCTTTCCATGTCGGACACCGTCGTTGTCATGGATAACGGCAAGGTCCAGCAGATCGGAACGCCTACCGATATATATAACGAGCCCGTCAACGCTTTCGTCGCGGACTTTATCGGCGAATCCAACATAATAGACGGCGTTATGCCCGAAAACTACAGGGTTTCCTTTGCGGGGCATACGTTCGACTGTCTTGACTCCGGCTTTGCGCCCGGAGAGGCTGTGGACGTTGTGATACGTCCCGAGGACGTTGACATAGTCCCGCCGTCCACCGCAATGCTTACCGGCACGGTAACGTCCGTCACATTCCTCGGCGTTCATTATGAAATAATCGTTGATATATGCGGCTTCAAATGGATGATCCAGACGACCGATTACTGTGCAGAGGGCGCACCTGTCGGTCTTTCGATAGACCCCGATGCCATACATATAATGAAAAAGTCCGAGTACTCCGGCAGATACGGCGACTACAGCTCGTATTCCGAAGAGATCGACACCATGAGCGACGCGGAGGCCGAGGACGATGACGAATAAAAACAGCAGGGCGAGAAAAAAGGCTGTTGCGGCGCGCCGCCGCGGAGCCGGGCTTCTCAACGTACCCTATATAGTCTGGGCGGCGCTTTTTATAATCGTGCCCATGGTCATTGTGGCAATGTACGCCTTTACCGACGCGGACGGTGCGTTCACCCTTGAAAACCTGCGTCATCTCGGCGTGTACCGCGAGAATATAATAGACTCTTTCATATACGCTATTGTGGCGACCGTCGTCACTCTGCTTCTGGCATATCCGTTTGCATATTTTGTGTCAAAGCTCAGAGAAGGCACGCAGAAGATCGTAATGATGCTCGTTATGCTGCCCATGTGGATGAATATGCTCATAATGACGTATTCTATAATGAATCTTATTGAGGCAAACGGCATAATCAATACCGTTATAACCTCTCTCGGCGGCGAGCGGCTTCAGATGATAAACACTCCCGGCGCCGTCGTCCTGGGAATGGTATATAACTATTTTCCATACATGGTGCTGCCGCTTGTTTCCGTGCTTTCCAAAATAGACACATCTCTTCTTGAGGCTGCGTCGGATCTCGGTTCAAATGCACCGTCGCGCTTTCTGCGCGTGATACTGCCGCTGAGCATCCCCGGCGTCGTATCCGGCTTTACAATGGTGTTCGTGCCCAGCGTCAGCACGTTCTATATCGCGCAGAAGCTGGGCGGAGCCAATGTCAATATGATAGGCGACCGCATTGAAGAGCTTGTGAAAAAGCCCTCGACAATACATCTCGGCGCAATGCTTTCTCTCGTGCTCATGATAGTTATACTTGTGTGTATAATGCTCATGAATCATTTTTCCGATGACACCGAAAGGGGAAAAATGGTATGAAAAAAGCAGGAAATATCTATATCGCGGTAATATTCGCCGTTATGTATATGCCGCTTATAGTAATGGTGATATTTTCGTTCAACGCCGCCAACAGCACGTCGAATTTCAGCGGCTTTTCGACATACTGGTACAGTGAGATGCTGCGCGACGCAGCTACAATGCAGGCGCTGAAAAACACGTTTGTGCTTGCAGGCGCGACTGCTGTCTGCTCCACCGTTTTGGGGACAGTCGCGGCCGTCGGAATTTTCGGCATGAAGAACAAGTGGTTCAAATCGGGTATTCTTTCAGTTACGAATATCCCCATGATGAACCCCGAGATCGTAACGGGCGTGTCCCTCATGCTGCTGTTTGCCTTTGTGGGCAGAATAACTTCAAGTCCCGAGGCGCTGGGCTTCGGAACGATGCTCATTGCCCATGTGACGTTCAGCCTGCCGTATGTGGTGCTCAACGTCCTGCCTAAGCTGAGGCAGACCGACCCGCACCTTGCAGAGGCTGCGCAGGATCTCGGCAGCACGCCCGTACAGGCGTTTTTCAGAGTGGTACTGCCGTCCATAATGCCGGGCATCGTTTCCGGCGCGCTTATGGCGTTCACTCTCTCCATTGACGATTTTGTTATAAGCCACTATGTCAGCGGCAGCTATGTGACTCTGCCGCTGCTCATATACAGCATGACCAAAAAGAGAGTCACACCCAAGATGTACGCCGTTTGTACGTGCATTTTCCTGTCTGTGCTGGCGCTGCTGCTCATTATGAACATCATGCAGATCCGCCAGGCTAAAAAGAACAAAAAATCGGTATAAGAAAGGTATATATAAAAGTGAAAAAATTCGTATCTGTTCTGCTTCTCGCCTCCCTTGTGCTGTCCGTTTTTGCCGTGTCCTCCTGCGGGGGAGCCGGCTCCGGACTTGACACCGAAAGCTTAAGCGCCGAGTACACAAAAGAGTACGAGGGCACAACACTTAAAGTATACAACTGGGGCGAGTATATTTCCGACGGCAGCGACGGAAGCCTTGATGTCAACCGCGCCTTTGAAGAGCTTACGGGTGTAAAGGTCGTATATACGAACTACGACGATAACGAAACAATGTACTCCGAGCTGCGCGCGGGCGCGACATACTACGACATTATAATCCCCTCCGATTATATGATCCAGCGCCTTATCAGAGAGGATATGCTCAAAAAAATCGATGTTTCAAAGCTTTCCAACTACAAGTATATAGACGAAAAATACAAGGGTCTGTACTTCGATCCCGATGAGGAGTACTCCGTTCCTTACAACGTAGGCATGGTGGGACTTATCTACAACAAGACCATGGTGGACGAGGCTCCCGACAGCTGGAGCGTTATGTGGGACGAAAAGTACAGCGGAAATATTCTTATGTTCAATAACCCCCGCGACGCTTTCGCGATTGCCCAGCTTCGCCTCGGTCAGGACCTGAACACCAAAGACAAAAGCGATTGGGACGCAGCCGCAAAGCTTCTGAAAGAGCAGAACCCGCTTCTGCAGTCATACGTTATGGACGAGGTGTTCAATAAGATGGAGGGCGGCAACGCCGCCATAGCGCCTTACTACGCGGGCGACTTTCTCTCAATGTACGAGAATAACAGCGACCTCGCCTTTGTATATCCCAAGGAGGGCGTCAATATATTCGCGGACAGCGTGTGCATCCCCGCAGGCTGCCAGAACTATGACGCCGCAATGCTTTATATGAACTTTCTGATGGAGCCTCAGGTGGCGCTCGCAAACGCCGAGACCATCTGCTACGCAAGCCCCAACACCGCCGTTGTCGAAAGCGACGACTACACCTATAAGGGTAACGAAA
Source organism: uncultured Eubacteriales bacterium (assembly GCA_900555345.1). Next base: position 7,218 of record USKS01000022.1, on the reverse strand, counting down.
TTCTCTATCCCTCGGAGGAGGATATGCCTAAGACTCAGTGGTTCCACGATCTTGACGCGGACATTGTCAATTACTACGAAGACCTTTGGGTCGATGTCAAAAACTCATAAATAATTTTCTTTCTAAGGAGAACACATATGGCGATCCCCGTACCGGAAAAACGAATTGCAGACTTTGAAAACATGGGCTTCGGTATGTTCATCCACTACGGACTGTATTCTCAGATGGGGTGCGGCGAGTGGGTAATGAATATTGCAAACATCCCCGTTGAGGAGTACAAAAAGCTTTTCGATACCTTTACCGCAAAAGACTTCGACGCCCGCAAGATCGCAAAGACGGCTAAAGCGGCAGGTATGCGCTACATCACGCTTACCACACGTCACCACGACGGATTTTCCCTTTACGACACAAAGGGTCTCTCGGATTACGACGCTCCCCATTCACCCGCTCACCGCGACCTTGTCCGCGAGTTCGTTGAGGCGTGCAGGGAAGAGGGACTTATGCCCATGTTCTATCATACCACTCTTGACTGGTATCAGCCGTCGTTCAAAAACGATTTTCCGGCATATCTCGACTATCTTAATAAAAGCGTCGAGGTGCTTTGCACCGAGTACGGCAAGATAGGCGGTCTGTGGTTTGACGGCAACTGGTCGCGTCCCGCGTCCGACTGGGATCCCGACACTCTTTACGCCATTATCAGAAAGCACCAGCCCGAGGCGCTGATCATCGACAACACGGGACTTACGGGACGCGGTGTTGTGGGACATCCCGAGCTTGACAGCGTTACATTTGAGCAGGGCAGACCCACGCCGCTTTACAGAGACGGCATGCCCAAATACGTGGCTGCCGAAATGTGCCATACCATGAACGACCACTGGGGATACGGCGCGGGCGACTTCAACTACAAGAGCCTGCCTTCTATGATAGAAACGCTTTGCGCATGCCGCAAGGTGGGCGCAAACTATCTGCTGAATGTCGGTCCCGACGGCGACGGAAATATTGTTCCCATGCAGAAGATCATTCTCGAATACATGGGCAAATGGATGGAAACCTGCGGACAGAGCCTTTACAGAGGCAAGCCCTGCGAGATCGCGGGCGAGTTCAAGAACTTCGCTCTCGAGGCTGACGGCAGGGTGTATCTGTACATCCACGACCTTAACGTTGCGGGCGACGCAAACGTTATTGTCGACGGCGGCGGCAGAGGCTTCAAGTACTTCAAAAACGTAAAGCGCAAGGTGCGCGGCGTCAGATGGACGGATACGGGAGAAGAGCTTGACTATGTTCAGCACGGCGAAAATCTCTGGTTCAACGCGACAGGCTTCCCCTACGGCTGCAACTACGTTGTAAGAGTTGCCGAGGTCGAGTTCGACGACTGAGCTTTATAAAGAAAAAGGCTGCAAAAGCAGCCTTTTTCCTTTTCGGCAAGAGCGCCGAAATAAACATTTCTTTATTCTTTTACGGTCGGGCTGCACATACGGCGCAGCTTTTCGCTTTATGAGAAAAAGTCGTGGTTTCCGATAGTCATTACATACGGGCGGTTGTCCGAGATCCATGAGCTTTCGGCAAGCCTGCCGTTCATAAAGAACAGGATGCTGTCGGAAACGCTTGCACCCTCAAGGCAAAGCTTTGCGGCGATAACGCTCTCCTCGTTTGGAGTGTTGTAAACGGTACCGTTCGCGGCAGGCGTGAACTGAACGCCGCTGCTCATATCGAATATAACGCCGTATATACTCTGCGGGAACATACTGCTCGAAACACGGTTCATGACAACGCTGCCCACGGCGATCTTACCGTACAGCGGCTCGTTTCCCGCTTCGGCGTTGATGATCCTCGAAAGCCAGTAGAGATCGTCGCCGTTGTAGAATTTTTCGGCGGAGACAAACTCCGTATCGCTTGTAACGTAAGCGGTACGTGTGCCGCTTTCCCAGCCGACGCTGCAGCCGAAAGCCTTGGCTATCACCCTTATGGGCACATACATCGTGCCTGACACTATAATAACGCCGTCACGTGCCCACAGGTACCTGCCGCCCGCCTCCACATAAGTGTTCAGGTGCTTTGCGCGCAGGGTGAGCTCGTCCGCGGAGACTGTGGCGGTTTTGCTGTCAGGGTTCCAATCAACGCTGTCGGCACCCATAAACATGGAATATTCGCGTATGCCCACATATGTTGTCGAGTTGTAAAGAAATGTTTTTCCCGAGTAATCGATGCCGTTTATAACAACAGCGGGAGACGTCGCTCGCGTTTCTCCTGCCGCGTACGCTTCTGCTTGTCCGCCGTCATTCCGCGCCCGAAGCTCTTCGGGATCAAGTGCATACGCACCCGGTGTGAATACGATAAGAAGAGCCGCACACATAAAGGCGGCGAGGCATCGTCGCATAAAGACATTCCGTTTGAAAAATTTTGACATAACATTTACCTCCGAAACTAAGTATCAGCGGCGCCCGAAAGGCCGCACAGATGCTGTACCAAAGTGTTGGCAGGCACTGCATTACTATGTTAACATCCCCTGCTTTGCATTTCAATAAACAATGTTTTCCTTGGAAGCGCTTCAAAACAATGGAATACAGCAAAAAAATACGGCAATACAATTGATTTTCCGAACGCTTTGTAGTATTATATATATGTCTGTATATCGATTGATATGACTGCAAATTTCGGCGGCGGGGACGCTCCTCCGCATGAAAAAAATAACGGCAGAGGGCGGTGACTGTATGAAACGCAGACGGTATATGCTTCTTTTCTGCGCTGCAATGCTTGCGGCTGCAATGCTTTGCAGCTGCGGCATATTTGTGGTGAACAGACCGTCGGACACGACCGACGCCGACGACGGCACGACCGCCGACGATACGAGCGGAGCTGCCGATACATATGAAATATATAAGCCCTCATACGACTCCGATATGGAGCACTTTCTGAGGGATTTGTCAGGCACGCAGCGCGAGAGCGGCGCCTGCAAGATAGTGACCGCTGCAGACGATCTGATAACTGCAGACGACAATACACCAACGGTAATTTCAAAAGCTTATACCGAGCGAAACGGATATATAGAAGATATTCTCAATGTTTCCGTTATATGCGAAAAGCACAGCGCCGATACTATGCTTGCCGACCTCAAAGCCGCAAACCGTGCGGGAGAATATTTTGCGGATCTTGTAATGCTGCCCCAGTCGCAGATGGGCGCGTATATAGCGGACGGCGCAGTCGCGAACCTGCGCAGTCTGCCGGGCTTCAATACCAACGCTGAATATTACTATCCGTCGTCCCTCGGCGCGGGCGGCGGCGGAGACGCGGTCTACGCGGCGGCGGGTCCCGCTTCCATAACACCGGACTGCCTCAGCGCTGTCTATTTCAACACGGAACTTTGCAAAACTTTGGGTCTTGAGTCCCCGTATGACCTTGTCGACAGGGGAGAATGGACCGTTGACAAATATCTGGAATACTGCGCGGCGGCATCCGCCGGCGTGTATTACAGCACGGGTGCGCAGAACACCGCGGTATATCTTCCCGATCTTCTGTATTTCGGCTGCGGTCAAAGGCTTGTTAATGTACCGCTGGGCGCATATCCCACACTTGCCGTCGGAAGCGAGAACGCTGCGGCGGCTATGACAAAGGTGAAAGAAGCCGTAAACGTTTCAGGTGCGCTTCCGGCACTGGAAAGTATTGACGCTTTTACGTCAGGTAAATCGCTGTTTCTCATAGACAGCCTTTCTATTATGAGTTCCATTTCAAATTCCTCCTGCAAATGGGGGATACTGCCAATGCCCAAGTACGACAGCGCTCAAAGCGATTACTGCTCGCTTGCGTATTACGGAGATGCCCTGTTCTTCTGTGTTCCCACGGGCGCGCCGGACTATACGCTTGCGGCGGATCTTATTGCCGCCGTAAACATCCTGTCATACGGCAGCGTGCCGGACGCATACGTAACAAACGCGTCGTATTACAGCCTGCGCGACAATCAGTCCATACGTATGATGGATATTATCATATCAAATCCCGTTTACGATATGTCATATACGTTTGCGGAAACTTATAACGCAATTCCAAACGCAACGTTCGCGGCTATAAGAAACAATGCCGGCGGCATTTCCACCGTCGAAAGATATATAGGTATATGGGGCGACCGCTTTAACAATGCCATGCGCAGCCTGTTTACCGTCAACTGATATAAATACATAAGAGAAAGGTACAGTTATGCATTTTACGTGTGTCAAATCGCGGGACAAAGCCAAAACGCCCGCACAGCTTCTGGAGGCGGGCTTCAAAAGAAAGCTTACGGGAGAGTTCGACGCGGAGTATCTTGATACCTCCGCTGAGTATGCCATCGGCGCGGAAGGGCTTCCTTTTTATATGCCCGTCTGCCTCGCCCTTGTAAACAGTCCCGAGATATGCGACTACCTCGCCGATTTCGGCAAATGCAGCCATATTTTCAGCTTTGCGGGCGGCAGCGTCCGCCACTTCACCCCCGACGGAGAGAAAAAGCCGACGGATGAGGTCGCAAAGATCGCCGCCGGAATTATGGACCGCTTTACAAAAAGCCCCGGATATATCGACGCCGACGGCGCTCATGTGATCGATCTTATGGGCGAGCCCGTGGGCAGCCACTTTGACGTAAACCTTCTGCTCGGCAACAGGGTGGGCTTTTCAAATCCGCTGCTGACAACGCCCAAGGCTGCGCTCGACTCTTTCGGACGCGGCTCTTTCCGCGCAGCGGCAGAGGATCAGGTGCTTGCGACCAGATTCGTTCTGCGCATGGAGGAGAACGGCGAGCCCGCAAACCGCCAGTTCTATATAGTTGAGGGCGGCAGACAGATATTCTATTCCGCAAACGTGCGCGAAAACGTTAAAAGCGCGGTTTGCCGCCATATGCCCAACCGCAGCGTTATCACATACGAGACGAACTGCGGTCTGAGGATCACCCGTACCATATTCATACTCCCCGGCGAGGATGGCATGCCGGAGGCGACCGAGGCGCAGAGAGTCACCGTTGAAAACCTGACCGACAAGGACCGCGAGCTGAAGCTTGTCTTTACCGGTATGTTCGGCATATTCGACGCAGCGGGCATCGCGGGCGATATAGTATATGTTAATATCGTGCACGAATCCGGCGTTATTCTCGACGAGGACGGAAAGATAGCCGCAGTCACCCCCTGCTTCTATCCCAGAGGCGGAAAGCGCCAGGCAAGATTTGCCATGCTGTTTGCGGACGGCGAATATATGGACGAATACTGCGTTAACTACAATGAATTTGCGGGCAGCGGAGATATTCTCCATCCCGAAAACGTTGCAAAGCTTTCCAACAGGCAGAACAGAAAAGCGGCGCCGTTCTTTGCACTTGCCAAAACGATTACCGTTCCCGCAGGCAAAGAGCGCATTGTAGACTCGTACGCGGGCATTTCCACCGATCCCGAAAACGGCTTTGCCGTTCTCAGCGACACGCTGTATAATTTCTGCAAAAAGTATAAGGATCCCGCAGCTCTTACAGACGCGTTTGACCGCGTCGTAAAGTTTGTCAGCGACTATTCTTCGTATATCGACCTTCACACCGAGGATGAAAGCCTCAACTCTTATATAAGCAAGAACCTGCCTTTCCAGGTGCTGTATCAGTCTTTCGTGACAAGAGCGTTCGCATGGACGCAGAAGGGCGGCAGAATGGTAGGCTTCCGCGAGATACAGGATATGTACGCGTCCATGTACTACATGAACGCCATGGGCAATTCCGAGCTCGCAAAGGATATGATAAAGCAGTGGGCGTGCAACGTTTATAAAGACGGCTATGCAAACCACAACTTCTACTGGAGCGCAAGCGGCGCGGGCGGTGCTTCCGACGACCAGCTTTGGCTCATACAGGCGGTTTACAGATTCATCATGCTTACGGGCGATAAGGAGTTTCTGGACTGCGAATATCCCATAAGCGGCAGCGACGAGACGAGAAGCCTTTTCGATACGATGACTGCCGCGGTCACATACAGCGGCAAAATTTCCATAGGCCGCCACGGTCTGCCGCTGCTTGACGGCTGCGACTGGAATGACTGTCTGTGCCTTGACGACGACTGCGTCAACGCGGTCGATAAAATGAGGCTTTATCGCGAGCAGCTTGAAAAGAACGGACAGGAGTACGGCGTCGCGTGGGAGAACCACCTGACTGAAAGCGTTATGAACGCCTTTCTTCTGAAGCTTGCGCTTGATGAGCTTTCCGAGCTTTCGGCGATCTCCGGCAGAAATAAATGGGCGGACGAGTTTGCGGCCCGCTCCGATGAGCTTTATTCCAATATTCAGAAGTACGCATGGAAGGGCGATTTCTTCGCCCGCTGCCTTATAAACAACCCCGCTAAGGGATACGAGTACCTCGGCGGCGCGGGCGATGGGCTCTCCGACAACCCCGATTTCCCCGGCTCATACTGGCTCAACAGCTTCTCATGGTCCATCCTTTCCGACTGCGCGAGCGAGGAGCAGATAGCGTCCATGCTCGACGCGGTCAAGAAGTATATAAAGACCCCCTCGGGACTTACGCTTACGTCCCCCTGCGCACTTGAAAAGATATCCATGCGCACCGCAAAGGATCACTACTTCCCGGGAGACCGCGAAAACGGCGCGGTGTTCAAGCACGCGACCATGATGGCGACCGCGGCAATGTTCAAGGCCGCCAAAAAGGTAAAGAGCGACAGCCTTGCGGCTGACCTTTCCGAGCTTGCTTTCTGGATGCTCGATTTGGTACTGCCTTATCAGACACTGAAGACTCCTTATGTCACAAAGGGCAATCCCAGATTCTGCACACAGTACAACAACAGCGAAACGAGAGAGAATATCGGCCCCATGCTTTCCGGAACGGCAAGCTGGCTCTCCCTTTCTTCGTTTGAATTTCTCGGCATTTCTCATGTGGACGGCGGCATAGAGCTGCGTCCCATACTGCCTTTCGGACTTACCCACGCGCAGTATAACGTAAAGCTCGGCGATACGGTGTTCAGCATAACCGTCGAGAAAAAGCCCGGCTTTGCACGTGCGGATGACAATACGAAATACTTCCTTGACGGTAAAGCGTGCGGCGCGGTTATACCCAACGCCGGAGACGGAAAAGTGCATACCGTAAAGGTAGAAATGATGTAAATCGGGTCTGCGGACAGTATGAAAACGATAAAAATACCTTCCGAAGGCTACGGCTCAAACTGCTGGCTGGCGATCGACGCAAGAGGCGAGTTTGCGCTTATAGACCCGTCACCG
>USKS01000021.1 GCA_900555345.1 uncultured Eubacteriales bacterium | reverse complement strand
CACTGCATATCGTCGGCAGCGTCAGATGTGTATAAGAGACAGGTTTTAAGGTCAATGTAAGGGCATATGAGGATGTCCTTTATCATTTTCCATATAACACGGGTCATTTCGTCCCCGTCCATTTCCACCAGGGGAGTTTTCATTTGAATCTTTGCCATCTTTATACTGTTCCTTTCAGAAATAATTACGTAGCTTTTGTGCCGCCGCACCGTTCGGCGCTCAGTTCATGCTGTATCTTCCTTCGATCGCGCGGCGAAGCGTAAGCTCGTCCGCATACTCAAGATCACCGCCTACGGGCACGCCGTTTGCGATACGGGTTATTTTAACGCCCAGCGGAGAAATGAGCTTTGACAGATACATTGCCGTTGTTTCGCCCTCGGGAGTGGGGTCTGTAGCGATTATGACCTCTTTTACGCTGCCGTCGAGCCTTGCGATAAGCTCTCTTATCTTCAGTCTGTCGGGGCCTATGCCTTTCATGGGAGAGATCACGCCGTGAAGCACGTGATAAAGCCCCTTGTACTCTCTGACCTTTTCGACCGCCATTGCTGCGCGGAAGTCTTCAACCACGCATATGACGCTGCGGTCTCTGGTGCTGTCGGCACAAACGGGACATATTTCGCCGGAGGAAATGTTCTGGCATATTTTGCAGAAGCATATGTCGGATTTTGCCGCAAGCATGCTGTCGGCAAAATCGCGCACTTCCTCTTCGTTCATATCAAGCACGCTGAAGGCAAGGCGCAGCGCGGTCTTTTTACCGATACCGTCAAGGCGGCGGAACCAATCGCTGAGCCTCTCAAGCTGCTCCGGATACTCTGCCATATCAGAACAGACCGGGCATTCCGAGACCGCCCATGTTAAGGCTGCCGGTTATTTTGCCCATTTCTTCGTTGTTTGTATCGTTAACTTTACGGATAGCCTCGTTCATAGCAGCCGTTAGTATGTCCTGCAGGGTCTCCACATCGTCGGGATCGACCACGTCGGGGTCTATCTCAACGCCCGAGACCTCAAGTTTGCCGTTTATTTTGATCTTTACGGCGCCGCCGCCCGCGGCGACCTCGTATTCTCTTGCGTCCAGGTCCTCTTGTAGAGCTGCCATATCCTCCTGCATTTTCTGAGCCTGCTTCAGCATGCTCTGCATGTTGCCGGGGCCGCCTCCGCGTCCCTGAGGAAGTCTTGCTTTCATATCTTTATACCTTTCCTTTCGAAACTTATTGGTTTTTGTTTACTGTTTTATCGCCGCGCGGCGGTATTACAAAAGCTTTGACAGCTCATCCGACGGGGATGCGCCGTGTCCCGCGGATTTAATTTCGATAACTTCTATATCCGCGATCCCGTCCGTTATCTTCGCAAGCGCGAAGGCGTTTGCAAGGGCTTCTTTCGCGCCCACGGACGAAAGCATTACGGCACCGAAGCCGGAAGCCGCGATTTTTACGTGTTTTCCGTCACCGGAGACGCTTGTTTCGGCACCTGCCAAAAATTCTGAAAGTCCTCTGTTCACTCCGTCAAGCCTTGCCAAAACCTCGCTTATATCCCGAACGGGAGTGTACTGTTTTGATGGATCGGCCGTCGGATCCTCCGTTTGTTTCAAATTGCCATCCGCGGCGGCAGGCGCTGCGGCGCGGGGGATGTCGACTGCCGCGGTCACTGTCGGCGTGCCTGTTTCTTCTGCTTTTGTATCGGGAACGGGGGTTTTATTTTCGGCGTTTGCATAATTATTTTCTGCACTTGTCGAAGTTTGTGTGCCGACGCTTGCTGAAGTTGCTCCGCTCTGCGGCGCCGTCAAGGTGCCGAGAGACAGCGCATCCTCAAGTTTTGATACTCTGAGGCTGAGCGCTTCGTTTGAAGGATCAAGCTCGGGACGGCACATGCGCAAAAGCGCAAGCTCCGCCGCGCAGCGTTTGTTCTGCGGTGCGCGCTGCATACGCACAAGAGTATCATCCAAAACCTTGCAGTCGAATATAAGCTCCGCAAGGCTGAAGCCCGCGGCACAGCCGCGAAGAAGCTCGGTTTCCGAAGACGTTATATCAAGATATGCCGAAACATCGTCCGTATACTTTGATACGAGCATATCACGGGCAAAGGATATAAGCTCCTGCCAGAAAACGGCTATGTCGCCGGAGCCGTGCGCCACATCGGAAACTACGGCAAAAAGCTTTGCCATATCCCCCGCGTGCACGGCGGCAAATGTATCTGCGGCGCGCTCATAGCCCGAAAGCCCGAGGATCTCGGATACTTTCTCTGCGGTAACGTCGCCGCCGTCGGCGGCGCAAAGCTCAAAAAGTCCGATAGCGTCGCGCATGCCGCCCTGCGCCTGTCTTGCAAGGAGCAGCGCCGCGTCTTCTTCAAGTGCGATATTCTCGCAGCCGGCTATGTATTCAAGGCGCGATGCTAAATCTTTTACGGATATACGTCTGAAATCGAAGCGCTGGCACCTTGAAACGATAGTTGCGGGTATTTTATTGAACTCCGTTGTCGCAAGGATGAAGACAACGTGCTCCGGTGGCTCCTCGATAGTCTTCAGAAGGGCGTTGAACGCCCCCTGCGACAGCATATGGACCTCGTCGATGATATAGACCTTTTTCTTCAGGGAAGCCGGAGTATACGCAGCCTCTTCGCATATGGTGCGTATCTGATCGACACTGTTGTTCGTTGCCGCGTCAAGCTCGGTAACGTCCGTGGCGATGCCCGCGTCTATCTCACGGCAGACTTCGCACTCAAGACAGGGGTTTCCGCCCCTCGGCTCAAGGCAGTTCAATGCCTTAGCGAGAATTTTTGCGCAGGTGGTCTTGCCCGTTCCGCGGGAGCCGCAGAAAAGATATGCATGCGAGTATCTGCCGTTTTCCACCTCGTAGCGAAGCACATCGGTGATCTGATGCTGTCCGCATACCTCGTCAAAAGTGCGCGGACGGTATTTTCTGTACAGCGCCTGATGCATATTTGTCCCCCTTTTATACGGTAAAAGCGACAAGAAGCGGGGGAAGGCCATACACCCGAAGATCGAAACGTATCCGTACACGACACCGCCGTGTCTGCTCGGGACAGGCAACCCGGCGGCACATCGGCTGAAACCGCTTAATGCTGCTCGGTTCCCCGCCTGACATGATTCACAGCCGCCAATTGCGCCGGGACCCGTCCTTCAACACAGATACAAATACGGTACGGACTGCACGAACACAATCCTCAAAACGGGATACCACCCCTGCATACAGCGGATTTCAGGTTCAGGAGGCCGCTAAGCTCCCGGCTGGTATGACCTTGCCCTGCATCTCGTCGCTTGATAAGATCGTATTTATTATACCACAGCGCCGCTTTTATTGCAATATATTTTTATATTTTTTTGCGCTGCCGCGGCGCCCGGAGAGAGCCGCCGCATTTTGCCCGCACAGACTTTATCGCGGCAAGTTTTTCGCAGCCGCGAGCCGCTTTTGCAAGTGTCCGCAGTCGTGCACTGCGGCGCACGGCTGCATGGCACCGAGCGTGTTCCGCGCTTTTGTATCCGCTGCGCTCTCACGAACGCTCCCTTTTTCGCTGCGGCAGCGGGTGCCTCTCCGTTTTTTCACAGTGCGCCGAGCGCTTTGTCATTTTTTACTGCACCACCCTTTCAAGCGATTCACCGTTTATCTATCCGAAGCCCCCCGCAGGCGCTTTGCGATTTTCCCCCGTCCGGCTCCCGCCGAGGCGGTTCGGCAGCCGAAACGCGGCACTTTTTGCGCCGCTTACATCCTACACCGCGCCGCGAAAAATATGCCAAAAGCCTTGCGGGACGCTTGGATTTGTGATAATATATAAAGAGACAATTATTTTCCGAAAGCAAAGGATGGCATCACTATGAGCAAAGTTAAAAAACTGCAGCTGTACTGCATTGCCGCCGCAGCAACGGTCGCCGCAGCCGCAGGCGCGGCTTTTCTGTATTTCGGTGTGTACGGGGAATACAATCCCGCCCTCGGATATTTCAGCTCCGACTCGGTATTTGCCCCCGCTCTTTATATATGCCTTTCTGCGGGAGTCGCCGCAGGCATCGTCGGCTGGGTGCTGTTTTCGCGCAGCGCTCTGCCGGACCGACCGCTCAGGCAGAATGCCGCCGTCAACATTGCCGTCTGCGTGATATCGGCGGCAGCCGTTGCCGCCGACTGCATTTACGACATCGGCGACACTGTCGGAAACATCACCGTTAAATATGCGTATATGCACTATATCCTCTGGATGCTCGGGGCAGCCGCCGCGGTGCTCATGCTTTTGTGCGCCGTGCCGGGTAAATCCAACGATCCCGTTCACTCCCTCGGATTTTTCATGATGCCGCTGTTTCTTGCGGCAAAGGTGCTTGTCATATACTTTGACCGCAGCGTTGCCGTCAACAGCCCCGCAAAGGTGCTGTTTCAGCTCTCGCTCGTTTGCCTTCTCCTCGCGTATACCGCCGAAGCGGGCGTGTCTCTGGGGCGCGGAGCAATATTTTCAAGATGGATATTCACCCTTTGCGCATCCGTAAGCGTTGCGGGCGGCACAGGCTTCGGCGCGCTTGCGCTTTTGATCGCAGGCGTGAATTTCCCGGGGATAAACATTTGCGACGCCGCAATGCTTTCCGCCCTTGCGCTGTACTGCGTATGCAGACTGTTTTCTCTTGCGGACGCCGCTATTGAAAAGCGCGTCGGCAGGAAAAAGAAAGACGCGAATGCCGCAGGTGCGGTGGGCAGTGCCGAAGAAGTGCAGCCCGGTATCAAAGATGCATCCGATGCGGATGCGGCGAACGGCACCGGAGAGAATTGATTCGGGTCATCGGGCGTCGCCACACGGTTCCGCCGACCTGAAAGCGGCGCTCACGCGCCGAAGAAAGTGAGATACATCACGGAGAAAAAAGACAGATATAATGATAACACTATCGGTAAATTCCCTGTCGCTGGGCATAGGGATAAAAGAAATACTGACCGACATAAGCTTTTCCGTTGAAGAAGGCGACCGTCTTGGTATAGTCGGAGTCAACGGCAGCGGCAAATCAACGCTTCTCAGGCTGCTCTGCGGAAAGCTTTCGCCGGACAGCGGCGAAATATATATCGCGAAGGACCGCACCGTCGGTATGATGGAGCAGAACGACGCCTTTGACACAGCCGTGCGCGACGACACCGTTCTTTCACACATGTACGGTGCCGTGCCGGAGCTTTGCAGACTTGAAGCAAAGCTTGCGGAGCTTGAGGCGGCGCTTCAGAGCGCCGACGAGAGTGAGGCAGCGCGCGTCTGCGGCGAGTTTACGCGGACGAACGAGCGGTTCATTTCTGCAGGCGGACTTGAGTACAAGTCCCGCTGCCGCAGCCTTTTGCGCGGCCTCGGCTTTGAAGACTCCATGCTTGAAATGAAAGTAGGCAGTCTTTCCGGCGGTCAGCGCACGCGCCTTGAGCTTGCGAGGCTGCTTTTCAGAGAGCCGGATATCCTCATGCTGGACGAGCCTACAAACCATCTGGATACAAAAACCATGATATGGCTCGAGGGGCATCTCTCGGCTTATAAGAAAACTCTCATAGTCGTCAGCCACGACCGCTATTTTCTCGACAAGGTCACGAACAAGACTCTTGACATTGAGCACCACCACGCAGCGCTTTACAAATGCGCGTATACCGAGTTCGTAAAGCGGAAAGAGGAAAAGCGCAAGTCGGATATGAAGCGTTGGGAGCTTCAGCAAAAAGAGATCGCGCGGCTCGAAGCATATATCGAGCAGCAGCGCCGCTGGAACAGAGAGCGCAACATCATTGCGGCGGAAAGCCGCGAAAAAGCCATCGAACGTATGGAAAAGGTGGAGCGCCCCAAGGACGCACCCAAAGCCATAAGCTTTTCGTTCGGCGCGGCGGGAGAAAGCGGCAACGATGTACTGAGCGTTAAAAACCTTTCAATGTCTTTCGGTGAAAAGCAGGTATTTTCAAACGTGAGCTTTGAGGTGAAAAAGCGCGAGCATCTTTTCATTGCGGGCTCAAACGGCTGCGGAAAGTCAACGCTTTTGAAAATTCTTCTCGGCAAGCTTTGTCAGACCGGCGGCAAAGCCGAGTTCGGATACAACGTCCACATAGGCTACTACGATCAGGAAAACCAGCAGCTGGACGAACACAAGACCGTGCTTGACGAACTGTGGGACGCATACCCCGCGGCAACACAGACGCAGATACGAAGCACGCTTGCGGCGTTCATGTTCCGCGGAGACGATATTCTGAAAGAAGTTTCGGTGCTGTCCGGCGGAGAGCGCGCAAGACTGACTCTTGCGAAGCTTATAATGTCGAAAATGAATGTTCTCATTCTCGACGAGCCGACGAACCACCTGGACATACCCTCGCGCGAGGCGCTGGAGGCGGCGCTTGCGGAGTTTGACGGCACCATAATCGCCGTAAGCCATGACCGCTACTTTACGCGCAGACTTGCCACCCGCATAATCTGCCTTGACGCTCCGTTTGCGAGCTATACGGATTTCGATGACTACGAAATGTCCCTTGAGGGACGCAGCCCTGACGCGGCTGCAATAAAACGCAGTGCTGCACCCGCTGCATCGGGCAGCACGCCCGCCGCGGTGCAAAGCGCCGCAGGCGGAAAGGAAGCATATCTGCAAAGAAAGGCCGATGCCTCACAGAGACGCCGCGAGGCAGCATACCGCAGAAAGGTGGAGGCGGAAATTGCCGGGCTTGAAGCCGAGCTTGCGAACATCACCGACGAGCTTTTCGGCGACGCCGCAACGGACTATGTCCGTGCGGGAGAGCTTGACGATCGCCGCATTACCGTTGAGGACAGGCTCATGCAGCTATACGAGGAGCAGGAAAGCTTCTCCGTTGCAGACGATATGGAAGAATAGCAAAAGCCTATATAAATTTGATTTTACAAAAAGAAAGGATATATAATTATGGAACTCAGCAAAGAAAAAATCCAAAAATACGCCGAGGTCATCGTACACATCGGTGCAAACGTGCAGCCCGGTCAGACAGTGCTTCTGAACGTAGGCATAGACCAGGTTCCCCTCGCGCTTGCGGTTGAGGAGGAATGCTACAAGGCAGGCGCAAAGTTTGTCCGCATTGACTGGCTGTGCGACGAAGCTTCAAGACTGCACTACACATATGCAAGTGAGGAAACTCTCGGCACCGTTCTCCCCTGGGAGGAGGAGAAGGCACGTCAGATGACGGTCGACTTCCCCTGCCGCATATTTATTGAGTCCTCCGATCCCGATGCGCTGAGCGGCATCTCCCCCGAGCTGCTTTCCTCTGTGACGAGAAGCCGTATGTCCGTGCTCAAGAAGTACCGCGACGAGATCGACGGCAAGCATCAGTGGCTCATCGTTGCAGCTGCATCACCCAAGTGGGCTAAGAAGGTATTCCCCGACGATGACGAGGAGACCGCCGTCGCAAAGCTTTGGGACGCTATTTTCTCCTGCATGTACTTCGACTGCGGCGACGACCCAGTTGCCGTTTGGAAAAAGCACACAACGGAGATCGAGACCCACGCAAAATGGCTCAACGATCAGCACTTTACCCGCCTTGAGTACAAGAGCGCAAACGGAACCGACTTTTCCGTTGAGCTTATTCCTCAGGCACACTGGGGCGGCGCAGGCGACGTTAACCATCTGAACGGCGCACACTATGTTCCCAACATGCCCACGGAGGAAGTATACACAAGCCCCATGAGAGGCAAATGCGAGGGCAGACTTGTAGCGACAAAGCCGCTTAGCTGGTCGGGTCAGCTTATAGAAAACTTCTGTGTTGACTTTAAGGACGGCAAGGTCTGCGGCTGCAAGGCTGAAAAGGGTCAGGAAATTCTCGAAAAGATGTTCGCCATGGACGAGGGCGCTTCCATGCTGGGCGAGGTCGCGCTCGTTCCCAAGGAGTCTCCCATAAACCGCTCCGGCCTGCTTTTCTGTAACACCCTGTTTGACGAGAACGCATGCTGCCACGTGGCAGTGGGCATGGGCTTTGACGATGTTATCGAGGGCTTTATCGACATGACCGACGAGGAAATTTATGCTCTGGGCGTTAACGACTCCATAATCCACGTTGACTTCATGGTCGGCTCCGACGATCTTGACATCACCGGTTACCTTGCCGACGGCACCGCCGTCCCCGTATTCAGAAACGGTACCTGGGCAAAATAAGAATAAAAAAAGAAGCGCGGCGCCCTCGGCACCGCGCAAAAATCCCGTCGGCAAAATGCCGACGGGATTTTGTTATTTAATGAATTCCGCCGCCTCGGCGAAAAATGCACTTTTGTTATTTGCCGATATATGCTATAAGCTCGCTCATATACTTTGAAAAATCCGCGCCGCCGAGGTTGTATACAAGAGGAATTATGTCGTCGCATCCCACTGCCGCCATTGCCACGGCGCAGTTTGCCGTTATATTTCCGTTGCAGCCGGCGCGCCCTCTCGTTATGCCGGAAAACAGAGCGTTCAGCACTCCGCCGTGGGTCACCACAATGGAAATGCCGCTGCCTTCAAATCGGCGGATCTCTCCCACCACCCGTTTAATTCTCGCCGTTGTATCGGGTATTGTCTCCATATCGTCGGGATAATCGCTCGGGCTTTTGTATTTTTTCTTTCTCTCGGCATATGTCATGCCGGTGAGAGAGCCGTATTCCCTCTCGATGAGCCCGTCGACTACGAACGGCTCGGGATACTCAAGCGCTTTGCCTATTACTGACGCGGTATCGTATGCCCGCGACAGCGGAGAGCAATATATGCCTTTGAGCGGCAGCTTTCCGTGCACTGCTTTTTCAATAAAATCGGCGCACTTTTCCGCCTGGTGCAGCCCCTCTTCGCAAAGCGGAATATCCACTCTGCCCTGCAGTTTGGAAAGGGTGTTCCACTCTGTCGCGCCGTGCCGCACGAAAAGCATGAGCTGTCTTGTGCGTCCGAGAAGGCAGGCAGCCTGGACAGGCGTGCAGAAAACGATCGGGCGGCTGCAAAATGTCATGCCGCCTTTGCAACGGTATGCACTGCGTTTTTCAGCCATATACATACCGTCCTTTCCGCTTGAACTTAGATAATACAAATAATATCTGTATTTATATCATACACTAATGGTAATAATTTGTCAACATATGTCAAACGATGAGTCGGCAAAAATCTTTGCAAATGACGCCGCAGACTATTGAAAACGGGAAATAAATGTAATACAATATAGTATATATATGTGAGATTTGTTTTCTGCACGGCCTTATCTCACCTCTGCATACCGAAAGGATCATATCAATGAAAAAATTCATTTCTTTCATACTTGCGGTATCCCTTGCGGCGGCATGCCTTGCGTTCGCCGCCCCCGCGGGCGCCTCTTCGCTGTATATGACCGGAGACTTCAACGGAGACGGAAAGGTGGACGCACTTGACTGCCTGCTTCTGAGGCGTGCCTGCGTCGGAATGATATCGGAGAGCGAACTTTACGGTGCGGATATAAACCGCGACGGATCGGCAAACGCTTTGGATGTATATCTGCTCAGATACGGACTTGTAGGCATAATATCCCTCGAAAATGATTATCCCGAAAGCTTCGGCTGGAAAGGCTTTACCGTTGACGGCGAAAGTATTGACGGCTATGAGATAGTCGTGAGCTCCCCCGATAATGACAATATGCGTTTTGCCGCGGAGGAGCTTGCGAAATACGCAAAAGAGGGTGACGGCAGCACCTTGTCCGTAGTCTCCGAGAGAAGCGCAGGCGCACACTGCTTTATCCTCTCCGAGGATGAAGCGGGAGAGCTCGGCGACGACGGCTTTACGATCAACGTAAAGGACGGCAGCGTATACATTCGCGCGGGCGCAAAGCGCGGCTGTATGTATGCGGTCTATACCATACTTGAAGATCTTTGGGGCTACCGCTTCTATACATATGACGACTACGAGCTTTCATACGGCAAAACGACCGATATTAAGAGCGGCACCGAGCTGCGCGAGGTTCCGTCATTTGACTGCCGCAGCAACTGCATAAATTCCTATGCGGACAAATATCTGTACTCCACCGTTATTAAGCGCAAGCTGAACGGCTGTACCGACCAGCCGTCCATGCAGAATCCGAAATACGGCTGGGGGATATGCCGCACGTTTGCCAACGCGCATTCCTTTGACGTGTTTATTCCGAAAGACGAGATAGGCAACACCACAGCGCGCTGCCTGTCGAACTCCGACACATTCAACGTTTGTCTGAAAAACATGAAGAAGCTTATCTCCGACCGCCTTGCCTCGGGAGAGGAGATAGGCAAAAGCATTACGCAGATCTCCTGCTCCTATGCATCGGACGAAGTGTACTGTCAATGCCGTTTATGCGGAAAAGTTCTGCGGCAGGAGAAGAGCTACTCCGGCATACTTGCCCGCTTCGTTAATAAGATCGATGACGCGCTGCATGAGGACTATCCCAAGATCACAGTCGTTACAAACGCATACGCCTCCGTCAGAAAGCCGCCCGAAAAAACGGCGCTCAACGACGATATTGTGCTTCTGTACTGTTGGAACGGCTGCACCTCCCACGCCATAGGCTCGGGAGAATGCTCCGAAAAAGAAAAAATAAACTTCAACGACTCTCTTATGGGCTCAAATAAGATAGACGAAGCATATTTCGCCGGCTGGGCCGAGAAATGCAAGAACATCTACATTTGGTACTACCCTACGAACATATACTATCTGCTCTGCCCGCAGCCCAACTATTTCAAGCTGTATGACGATTTCAAGTGGTTCAGCGACAACGGAGCAAAGGGCTTCTATGTAGTGGGGACCGTCGGTTCTTCCTTTGAGGATCTTGACGCGTATCTCATAAGCGAGCTTATGTGGAACGCCGATATGAGCCGAGATGAATACGAACAGAAGGCAAAGGAATTTCTCAGATACTATTACGGTTACGGCTGGATATACATATGGCAGTATATGGATATGCTGACCGAAGCCGGCGTTGACGGCTGCGTCCTCAACGACTACGACCAGCCCTTTGACATATACAAAAAAAGTGATTTTGCAGAAAAATTCGACGAAATGCAGGCTCTGTTTAAAAGCGCCTCATCTCTTGCAAGAACCGAGCGAGAGCGCGAAAACATAAAGCGTCTCTCTATGCACATGCTTTTCCTCGGATACAGCGCAACGTATGAGCGCGACTGTATAAACGGCAGCGAGGAGCAAAAAGCCGCGTTTGAAAAGGGCTGGCGGGAGGTCTACGATTATATCAACGAAAACAATATCCCCGTGAACTATTCCGAAAACGGCATATCAAAAGCGTTTGATATAAGCGTCTCGCCCATGGAGCTGGTTTACGGCATCAGCGGAAGCCGCTGAACATAAAAAAGAAAATCAAAACCGAAAGGATACAAAAAATATGAAATACGGCACACTATATTCTTACTGGTCAAAAAACGGCGAGTGGGGCGGCGACTACTGCGCTCTCTGTCACAAGGCAAAAAACGCGGGCATGGACGTGCTTGAGATCGGCGCCGGCGATCTTGTAGGCATGAGCGACACTGAGCTTTCAAAGCTTCGCGACACCGCAAAAGAGCTGGGACTTGAGATCTCCGCAAATCTGGGACCTCCCCGTGACAAGGACGTTTCAAGCGCGGACCCCGAGATCCGCAAAGCAGGCATAAAGTTCCTCTGCGACATAATGCATCAGATGAAGAAGATCGACTGCAAGATCCTCATCGGCGCGCTTTACAACTGCTGGCCCTACGACTTTGTCGACCTTGACAAAGAGGCGCTGTGGGCACGCGCAGTTGAAGGCATGAAGGTTGTCGGCGACGAAGCTGACCGTCTCGGCATCACCATTGCCCTTGAGGTGCTCAACCGCTTTGAAACGATACTTATAACAGACTGCGAAGAGGGCGTTCG
>USKS01000020.1 GCA_900555345.1 uncultured Eubacteriales bacterium | reverse complement strand
TGCGCATACAGCGATGAGGAGTTTTCGAACGAGATGAAAAGCGCATACGAAAAAGAAAATCCGGGTAAGCTGCACATCCTCGCAGGATACGCCGATCGGTACGCCGACAAAAACGTTGTGGATGAAATCATATGCGATGCCGCAAAAAACGGCAAAACGGGCATTGTCACCATTCTTTGCAGCAAAGCCTCGGATGAGGCAGTGCAGCGCTGCTTTGACACTGCGTTCAGCTCGGGAAATATCGGAATGGCAACGATCCTTATGCAAAGAATACCGAAAACGCTGCTGGCGACCTATGCCGCAAAAGCGGCGCAGAACGGAAACTTTGCCATGACATCAATACTTACCGCAAAAATAAGCTCCGGCAGAAAATGCAGAATTACAATATCGGAGAGCGACGGCGACGCCCCGACGGAGGACGGCACAAAGCTTATGTCGGTATCCAGGGTCAGGCTGAAAGAGCTGCAGTCCAGACTTTGCGAAATTAAGAGCGCATGGAACCGCGAGGTCGGAGCACTGACCGATCTTGACGGCGAAGCGGAGGATATACGCGACGAGGTATGCGAGCTGTTCGACGAAACGCAGGACTGCGTATCGGAGCTTCTCGGCGACATTGACGGCGCGCTTGAGGATATTCCCGAATAAAACCGCGTCCCCGCCGCCCGATATTTCGGGCGGCGGGACGCTTATTTATAACGTCGCTTGATTTTTTCGAAATCAGTAGATTATTTCAAAGAACCGTGGTAGAATATGCTTGAAAGAAAGCGGCAGGCTCTGCCCCTGAAAGGAGACGATTCTATGGAAACGGCAAAGGTTTGGTTTACAAGTGAAATAACACCCGAGGCGGTTATAAAAATGTACGACGCCGTGGGCATAAAGCTCGGCGGCAATATCGCCGTAAAGGTCCACTCCGGAGAAAAAGGCAACCAGAATTTTCTGCGTCCCGAGTTTCTGCGCCCCGCCATTGAGCATGTAGGCGGCACTGTCGTTGAATGCAACACGGCGTACGGCGGTGCGCGCAACACGACCGAAAAGCACCGCGAGCTTATAGCCTATCACGGCTGGACAAAGTATTTCGACGTCGATCTGCTCGACGCCGAGGGTCCCGACATGATCCTGCCCGTAAAGCGCGGAACGGTGCTCAGCGAAAACCATGTGGGCAAAAATCTTGCAAATTATACCGATCTGCTTGTGCTGTCCCACTTCAAGGGTCACCCAATGGGCGGCTACGGCGGCGCGCTGAAGCAGCTTTCCATAGGCATTGCGTCATCCGCCGGCAAAAACCTTATACACTCGGCAGGCGTTACGGACGTTCAGAACAAGGTATGGCAGAACAACGCCCCGCAGGACAAATTCTGTGAGGCAATGGCAGACGCCGCAGGCAGCGTTACCGACTATTTCGGCGGGCGCGCCGTTTATGTCAACATGATGTGCAATCTCTCCGTTGACTGCGACTGCTGCGCCGTTGCGGAGGATCCCTGCATGAAGGACATCGGCATACTTTCCTCAAGCGATCCCGTAGCGCTTGATCAGGCGTGCATAGACCTCGTTTATTCCTCAAAGGATCCGGGCAGAGATCATCTTGTGGAGCGTATAGAAACACGTCACGGCAGGCACACTATCGACGCGGCAGCCGCTGCCGGAACAGGAACGAAAAATTACGAACTTATTCGTATATAAAAAGGAGCCGAAAAATGAAAAACATTGAAAAATCCAAAATAATCAGTCTTGCTGGCATGGTCGAGTACTGCCCCGGGCAGATAGTCAGCCGCACGCTGGCACAGAACTCTTCCGTAAGCCTTACGCTTTTTGCCTTCGACAAGGGCGAGGAGATCAGCACCCACGCAGCCGGCGGAGACGCGCTTGTTACCTGTCTTGAGGGCTGCGGCAGCGTTACCATTGACGGTGAGGAGTACGTTCTGAGCGCGGGCGACTCCATTGTTATGCCGGCGGGACATCCCCACTCCGTATACGGAAAAGAACGTTTCAAAATGCTTCTCACCGTAGTTTTCTGATCTGCAGAAATACGGCAAATTGCCGGGGGTGACAATCCCGACAGCTTGCCGTATAATGATACAGTAAATCATAACTGCCACCGGGCAGATAAATGCGAAAAAGCATTTGAAGCACATCGTTAGGTCTTTGAAGATGTGCTCAGATGCTTTATTTTTTTTGAAAGGATTCTTTATGAAGATCAAAAACCCCGTAAAGTATTTTTCCCGTGCGGAAATATGGCTGTGGAGCACATCCGTCGCGGCTATCGCCGTATCGTTTTTTGTTTTCGGCGGCAGAGGATATCTGACCCTGTGCGCCTCTCTCATAGGCGTCACTTCCCTGATACTGAACGCCAAGGGCAACCCATGGGGTCAGGTGCTGATGATAGCCTTCAGCGTGATGTACGGCATAATTTCATACGGTTTTTCGTACTACGGCGAGATGCTGACATACCTGGGCATGACGGCGCCCATGGCGCTGGCGGCGCTCGTTTCGTGGTTTCGGCACCCGTCGGAGCACGGACGCAGCGAGGTACGGGTCAACGCCCTGCGCCCTGCCGAGTACATCGGCGTCTTTTTCCTGTGCATTGCCGTAACTGCCGGTTTTTCCGTGCTGCTCTCATACCTCGGCACGACTAATATCGTTATCAGTACCGTATCCGTTTTCACAAGCTTTGCCGCCGCGTATCTGACGTTCCGCCGCAGCGAATTTTTCTCCGCTGCCTACGCCGCGAATGACATTGTGCTTATCGTTATGTGGATACTCGCAAGTCTTTCGGACTCGTCGTACATATCGGTCGTCATATGCTTCGCCGCTTTTCTCGCAAACGATATATACGGCTTTCTAAGCTGGCGAAGCATGAGACTTCGCCAATCGCGCAGCACTGCGAAAAACGTTTGCAAAGAGCAAAACGGGTAAGGCGGTATTCGATTTTTGAAAAAAGCGGGACTTTTCGCTCGGTTTGTGTTATTATAGTATAAAGTAACGCTTATAGAGGCGGATATCGGCGCAGATCCGATATTGCCGCAAAACATCGGTGAGGAGGCGGAACAAGTGAAAAAGCTTTGCAAAAGAGCAGGCGCCGCAATACTTGCGGCAGTGATGATACTTTCCGCGTCTCTCGGTTTGCCGTCCGCCTCGGCAGCGGGCGGCGAGGGCGTGCGCGTTCTTGATATAACGGACAAAGATATGTGGGACGGCGACGGGGTAAGCGTCGTGCAGCGCTCGGTCAACGGAAATACCGCCGTGCTGCTGAGCCTTGATGACGAAAGCGAAAACATGAGCTTTTTTGCGGACTTCTACCCCATCTCGGTCGAAGACTGCAGCGAACTGCATTTTGATATGATCCTGCGCGGCGGCGCAAACTCGTACAAGATCAGCGTCACCCTCGGCTCGGGCTACTATCGCAGCGAGGCATACACCGTCGGCTCTCTCGGCGATACCGATACCGTATACGTTCCCCTGCCGGACGGTCTGCGGGGCTCACTTGATCATATCGGCATAGATATTGAAGCCGTCGACGGCACTGTTTCGTACGCAATCATACATTCTGCCTCGGCTGACGACGGATTTACCTATAAATACAGAGAAACATTTATGGCTGAAAGCGTCGAATGCACCCTCGGCTCGGCACAGTATACGCAGGAAGGCGTTACCGTCACTCCCGAGCGTGCGGGCGCGGAGATCTCCCCCGATTTCATAACGGACACGTCGGATGATGCGGTATATCTCGCATGGATAACCGCAAAGGTCTCCTCCGCCGGCACAGTCGAAGCCGCAGCCGATACCGGTGACGGCATCACTGCGGTCGTGTCCGGAACACAGGCACTCATGCAGGGCAGCCACACATATTCATTTATTATAAACGGCAGCTTTGAAAGGATCCGTTTTGTCTTTCAGGGCATTACGGACGGCAGCGTCACTGCCGTCGGCGCGGGAGCGGTGTATCTTTCAGAAAAATACGACTCCGCCGTCGGCAGCGTTGAGTCATGCAAATACGAAGACGGTGCGGTCACCGTAAGCGGCAGCCTTTCAACGGAGGCCGCGGTGGAATACGTTGGCTGCAATATCGGTCTGTATATCATACCCGTCTGGGCAGACGCCGATAAGATACTCGAAGGAGAGCCGGACATCGTTACCGGATATTCAACACGATTTTCGCTGACATGTACTCCCGAAGAAAGTTATGCCTGCTGCACTTATCAGGCGGTCCTTATGACGGACGAAGAGAATATCCCCCTCGGCGCGCCCCGGTTCGCAGAGGCGCAGACAGTTTCAGCCGAACCCGCGTCCTCCGTTTCTGCCCTTTACGGCGCGGACGCGGCAGGAGTTTTTGAATCCAATGTTTCCTCCACGGTAATAGATATATATACCGACCGCCTGCTTGAGGACGGAGACTTGTACTCCGCGGGGCTGTACACATACGGCGGTGAATATTTCTATCTCAATAACGGCTACATCTCAGAGTTTGAGAACAGACTGACCTTTGCGGGCGCGGCGGGCATCAGGGTGTACGCAAGAATACTGCAAAGCGAAAATACGGAATTGGATTTTGACCCGGGCGATCGCGACAGCGTTATAAAAATGTGCGCCGTTGCCGACATTCTTTCGACAAAGCTCGGAGGGATACGCGGCTTTATTATAGGCAACTCGGTCAATACCGTGCCCGGCGCGCAGGTGCCGGACATGACCGCGGCGCAAAACTATGCAAAACTTGTTTCGATGTTCACCTTGTGCGTACGCAGCACCGGTGCGGCGCAGGAGGTCTTTCTGCCCTTTACGGACAGCCCGGATTCGGACCCGTCACCGTGCTTTGCGGCGGTGCGCCACCTTGCGGCCGTTTCGGGCAGGCAGGGCATATCCGTTTTGTACAGTTGCGAGGGGAGCGATCCCGTAAGCACGGCTGCGTCCGCTGCCCACACTGCCGGAGTTTCCGGCTCTTTCGGATACGCGACAGACAGCTGCGCCGCCATCTGGCAGGCGCCTGAGGACTCGGACTATGACGAGCTCGGAACCGCATACGTCGAATACTGCAAGGCCGCGGCGACATCGGGACTTCGTTTTGCGGCAATATCCGTTTCCGCCCTTGACGATCCCAACCGTTTTTACGATATACTGAAAAGCGCCATTGACCGCGAAAAGGTCTTCTCCGCTTCGGTCTCGCAGTATAAGGCAATTGCAGAAAACATAGCATTCGAAGGCACCTGCGATATATGGAATTTTACAAATGCCTATGATACTTCCGGCTGGGTCTCCGGCGGCAGCTTTTCCGCGGCGCAGAGCGCGGGCCTTGCCGGAGGCGGACGCGCGCTCACAGTCGCCTCCGACCCGACCGACAGCGGCGCGGGCATTATTGTCTGCCGTCTTGCTTCTCCCGTAAACATGGCGGATCTGAGCGTTAGATTTACCATGTCCGTAAGCGACATTCCAAGCGGCGGCGCCGCCGATATCACTCTCCTGCTCGGCGGAGGAGACTACCGGGCGGAATTTTCTGCAATTGCAGAAAATTCCGACATGACCGAGTATGTCTGCAATATGTCTCAGTTTGCGGGAGCGTCAAAAACAGAATACGCCGCAATTATCGTAAAAGGTGCCGAAGGCGCTTCGCTTAACCTGTCAAAGGTCGAGCTTTGCAGCCTCAGCGCCGAGCGGCACGAGCTGGAAGCACGGCTGAACGGCGGCACGCAAAGCAGCGCGGATCCGCTTTTCTATGTTTTTATCATAGTTCTCGCCGCTGTAACAGTCATAGTATTCACTCTTCTGTCAAGAAGGAAAAACACGCGGCGCGCATCAGACAGAAAGCGCCCGAAATAGCTTTCGCCGCCGAAGCAAGCTCCCACAGAGCTCCGCGGTCGATGACGTCCGTCCCCCGCCCGCTCTCCCGCTCAGTATCGATCACTCTCCATGCGCCGCACTCGCTTTTGCCCAGTATAAGGCGCTACCACCAACGCTCATCTTCTGCCCATATCGCTCGCCTCCTGCCGCGCCGCTCTCGTCCGCTGCCCCGCTGCGGATAAAGGCGCCCCCTGCCGCTCCGATGCGTCGCCGCGTCTCCCGTGCGGTCAGCTTTTATAAACGCATTCTGCATATAATGGTGCTTTTTGTCAATATTACTATTGAAAACCCCGCGCCTAAAATGTATAATCTATATATGCATATGTAACTTTAATGAAACGAGGAAAATCCCAATGTCAATGTCGGAGCACTCCGGTGAAAAAGTCGCAATACTCGACTGCGGCGGTCAGTATACAAAGGTCATTGACCGAAAGGTCAGAGAGCTCGGCGTATACACCGATATACTCCCTATGGGAGTCAGCAGCGAAAAGCTGAAGGATTACAGCGCAGTCATTCTGTCCGGAGGTCCCTCCAGCGTTTGGGAGAATGGCGCTCCGTCATATGACGAGGGAATTTTCGAACTCGGTCTGCCCATGCTCGGTATCTGCTACGGTATGCAGCTTATCTGCAACCATTTCGGCGGAGAGGTCATTCCTTCTTATAAAACCGAATACGGTCAGATAAACGTGACCGTCGACACATCCTGTCCTCTCTTTGCTGGACTTGACTCCGTTCAGCCCGTGCTTATGAGCCACGGCGACGCTGTAAAGCGCAATCCCGACTCATTTGTGGTCGTGGCAAAGACAGATAACGTCACCGCGGCTGTATGGTCGGAGGAAAAGAAGATCGCGGCGGTCCAGTTCCACCCCGAAGTGGAGCTTACCGAAAACGGCGTAAAGATGCTGGAAAACTTTTTGCGCGGCATATGCGGTCTCAAAGAGGTGTACGCGCTTGAGGACCGTATCGAAACATCCGTTAAAATGATACGCGAACGCGTCGGCGACGGCAAGGTCGTCGTCCTCGTGTCCGGAGGCGTTGACTCCGCCGTGACCGCGGCACTGCTCGTAAAGGCGCTTCGCCCCGAGCAGGTGTTTGCCATCCATATCGACCACGGCCTTATGAGAAAGAACGAATCCGACCTCATCTGCGAAAACCTGGCAAAGCTGGGACTTACGCAGATGCAGCGCATAAACGCGGAGGACGCGTTTTTCAATACCGCCCTTGAAATAGACGGCGAAAAATACGCACCCCTTTCCGAAACCGTGGAGCCCGAGAAAAAGCGCGCCATAATCGGCCATATGTTCTTTGTAGTGACCGAAGAGGCAGCGAAAAAGCTTGATCTCGACTTCGATACCGCGTTTCTCGCTCAGGGCACACTGCGCCCCGATCTTATAGAAAGCGGCAACCCCGACGTTTCCGGCTACGCGCATAAAATAAAGACCCACCACAACGACGTGGGCGTTATCAGAGCCCTGCGCGACGCGGGTCACGTTATCGAGACCAACTGGGACTGGCATAAGGACGAAGTCCGTAAGGTCGCCCGTATGCTCGGTCTTGACGAGGAGATCGCATCCCGTCAGCCCTTCCCCGGTCCGGGCCTCGGCGTGCGCCTTATATGCTGCAACGAAGCGGCTCCTCTGCCCGAACAGACTAAACTCGGCGAACTTTCTGCATTTGTCGAAAAAGTCGGCGGCGGTAAATTCAAGGTCCATGTAGGACCCATACAGTCCGTGGGAGTACAGGGCGATAACAGAAGCTATAAGAGCCTTGCGACACTTTATCCCACCGACGAAGGCGCCACCGTACACAACGCCGACTGGAAGCTCATTTTTGAGATCGCAAAAGAGATACCCAATAAATTCAGCTTTATAAACCGCGTAGCTTATTGCATTTACAGCGATACAAAGTCCATAGACGATATCAGCTGCGCCGGTATGCATATCTGCCATGAGACCGCAGATATACTCCGCGAGATAGACGCGGCAGTCACATCCAACGTGATGAACCCGAAGATCGCGCAGTGCTTTGCGGTGATGTTCCCCATGTCGGCAAATAAGGATAAGAAGTATTCCTGCGCCATCCGCGCGGTATGCACCTCCGACTTTATGACGGCGCGCAGCGCCGCCCCCGGCAAGGAGTTTACAACGGACGCCCTTGAGAGCGCCGTTAAAGGAATTCTCGAGACGGAAGGCGACAATATCTCCATGATATTCTACGACGTCACCGGCAAACCCCCCGCAACAGTTGAGTGGGAATGATTGCATAACTCAGAAAGTGCCGTAAATACGGGCTTTTCGCAGAAAAACAGGTCTATATGACGACCGAATGACGACAAGACTAAAGCACCCTGCGGGACATTACCCCGCAGGGTGCTTTCACATAGCTACGCCATATCCTTGTCCATCACTTCATACATTGTATCCTTCATCTCTGAGTATGCGTGCATTCTGCTCTTTTCTTCTTTCAAGCAAGCAAAAATCGTCATTAACTTTGATTGCGATCAGAACAAAAAGTCTCAGCAGTAAAAAATAATTCTGCCTATGTTCATCCTCGTTCGTATTTACCTGCATTATCCCATGCATATATCTGTTACGGATTTCCAATCCATTAGTGTATTCTACACGGTTAAGCAAATAATTAAGATAATCAATTTCCGGCTGCGACAATAGTGTGCTTTTGGCTACTATAACACCCTTTTTTATAAAATCTGAAATGGCTTTCTGGGCTTTTGGAGGATAATGCCATCGACTTACAACATCATTATGATATAAGTCACGTAAAACAACCAACATAATTGCATCTTTCAAAGCTATTCTTCCGTCACTGTCAATAGAAATAAGGTCATATCTCATCATTTTTTCGATTTTCCGACGTTCATCTTCACGATAATCCGAAATATATACCGTTTCTTTCGACAGCAAATCCACAAAACAAACATCATCTTTATGTATTCGATCAACCAAAGAAAGCATATGATCGGAAAACAGCCACATCGACAACTGCTTGTAATCAGCACCGACACCGTATATATACTTGTCCTCTACTAAACTTTTTAAATCTGCAAATCGAATCGGCGTTGTTGACATTGCAATGAGATCGAAATCGATTTCTCCGTTTTCAACATATAATGAATATTGCCTCAGAATCGATTCCAAGGCGATAATAATTATGGAGCATTTTTCTGCGTAGGTACTACCGGAGGATGGCATAGATAAACGAATTTCCGCACAACCGAATTCAGATTGTATATACTCAGTGAAGACCCACTTTAGCACATCCTCCAAACGAATATTTTGTCTTGCCAAAAAATCATAATAGGCATGCATTTGCATTGAAGCAACTCCGTTCAAAGAATCAAAAGCTGCGTTATTTGGGTATTCTCTGGGTGATTTTGATACAAGAATTCTCTCAAACACACCTGCTTGCGACATTCTATTCACATGATTACATCTCATTTGAGGGACATCCACAAAATCAAACAAATAGATGAAATTGTTTAATATACTTGGAAAGTCAAGGGTTTCCGATAACCACTTCTTGCTATACGACAAAGTATACTCTTGTCCGCTTTGTGTTTCTATTCTCTCTTCATCCTGATCAGGGCTAAATGATATTCTATATCCAAAATAAGTGGAACAGCCTGTCTGGATTATTTTTTCACATTCTATTTCATATCTTCTATTCGCTTTTAAGCGTATTTCATCGGTAATCGCAAATCGACTAGTACGCTTCATATTACTAATATCTCTTAAATATTTTGTGTTTGGGCGCTCCCCGTCAATATAACTATCGATATAGTTGGCTATATCGTCTTTTGTTAATTCATCAGGCAAAAACAACTTTTCGTCTTTGGTATAGTCCTCATACACATGCAATAAAATTTGAATGCCGCATTCATTCCTAAGTATAAATCTCTTCAATTCATTACCATACCTACGAACAATATTATTATGTAAAAACAAATTGTTCGGTGATAGTTTACACTCATCGATTAGCATTTCAAAAACTTCACTTGAAATCCTGACAAACAGTTTGCAATTATCAAAGAGCACCCAAAAATCAGAATGATATCCTAATTCAATACTATTATAATATTTGATTATGTTTTGATCATTAATTTGATTAAAGAAACGTTTTGTCAAACTCAAAAGAGTTTCGCTTTTTGATTTATACTTTTCATAGTCTTAGTCACTCCATGTTTTGAGCCTATTTCCTGCAGTAAAGTATAGACTAATCTGAGAATACTCAATTGCATCATTGATATCAATTTCTTCAAATTTAGGAATTGGTAATTTTTCGATTTTTGACAAGTTATATCCGGAATATATGTCATCATGCTGATAATACTTTACTCGATCGTCCATTATTACACCTCAATTTCTCCGCTTATCAGTCTTTTGCAACAGACCGTCGCGGGTTTGTTATAATTATTCACGCTATAAAATATTCAACCGTAGTTCTGTGTAAAGCAAATATCTCCGATATCAGTATAAACGATAAAATAACTTTTATCAACAATTTAACTGCATCAATTTTCTTAATATAAACATCTTCATTTAATGTTGCATACCCACCGATGAAAAACTTTTCTCGGCATCACCTTTCGTGATTGATTAAAACACAGCATCGTGATATACTTACAGCAGCAAGAAAAAACGGCGGGGAGGTGAAACGTATGTACTTTGAATACGGAGAAGCGGAGCTTTCTTATCTGCGAAAAAAGGACAAGCGTCTGGGCGAGGTGATCGACCGCGTCGGCCGCGTATACCGCACGGTGGACACGGATCTTTTTTCTGCCGTCGTTCATCACATAGTCGGGCAGCAGATCTCGACCAAAGCACAGGCAACCGTTTGGCAGCGACTGCGGGACGCGCTCGGCTCAGTCAGCGCCGAAACCGTTCTTGCGGCGGGAGTGCCGCAGCTGCAGTCGCTGGGCATGACGTTCCGCAAAGCGGAGTATATCACGGATTTTGCCGAAAAGGTGCATGGCGGCGAGTTTGATATTTACGCTGTGGAGCATATGAGCGATGAGGACGCGATACGCGAACTGAGCTCTCTCAAAGGCATCGGCGTCTGGACGGCTGAGATGATCTTACTGTTCTGCCTGCAGCGCCCCGACATTTTCAGCTTTGACGACCTTGCCATTCAGCGCGGACTGCGCATGGTATATCATCACAGAAATATCGACCGCAAACTGTTTGAAAAATACCGCCGCCGCTTTCACCCATATTGCAGCGTAGCGAGCCTGTACCTTTGGGCAGTGTCCGGCGGAGCAATTCCGGAGATGAAAGACTTTAAGGTCAAAAAAATAAGCAGTGAGGTATAAACCATGACATATATTCAGCATTATGATTCGCCGCTCGGCGCAATCCTGCTCGCTTCCGACGGGACGGGACTTACCGGATCATGGTTTGACGGAGAAAAGTATTTCGCGGATAATCTGCCCGCGGAGCACGCCGAGCGCGAGACGCCGATCCTTGCGGACGCAAAGCGCTGGCTCGACATATATTTCACCGGCAGAGAGCCGGATTTCATGCCGCCGCTTCATCCTATCGGCTCACCTTTCAGGCAGGCCGTATGGGAGATACTTTTGCGGATACCTTACGGGCAGACCGTGACCTACGGCGAGATAGCGCGCCTTCTCGCCAAAAAGCATGGGCTTGCGAAAATGTCCGCTCAGGCGGTAGGCGGCGCCGTCGGTCATAACGAGATCTCCGTAATAATTCCCTGCCACCGTGTGGTCGGCACAAACGGCAGCCTGACCGGATATGCCGGAGGTATCGATAAAAAGAACCTTCGGATGTTCGCGGTTGATGACCGCATCGGTGTTTTCGCGTGCGGTTTTCGCGCTGTGATGATCCATTTCTCCCGAAAGGGTGACGCATAACGCCCCGTCGCTGTATTTGTAGTTGAATTTCACTTTTCCACCTCCTGTGCAAGTATAACACGTATTCTGCGCGAAGTATGTCACAATGGGCGAAGGCGTATAAATAATTTCGGTGTGTCGGAGAGCTGTTTTGCGCCGCTCTTGACGTTTTGGCGGAATTTATGGTATAGTATGAAAAAGAATCTGCCGAAAAAAT